>JAGQVA010000148.1 GCA_020438265.1 Bacteroidota bacterium | reverse complement strand
AATCGTTGTGATAGATCTGGCATAACCTATAAAAGAGACTCTTTTACTGGCAGAACCATTTCCACCATCGTTCCTTCTACTTTTCCTTCAGTATTTTTGATTTCACTGATTTTTAAATCATATTTTTTACCAGTCATTCTGGCAAATAAGGCAAGCCGATCAAGGGTAATCTGCATTCCTTTGGAGACGTGATCACTGGGACGATCTGCTTTCTGTTTTCTGCTTGCCTCGATGCCAATGCCATTGTCTTTGATTACAATTTTCATGTGGTCTTCCCCTTCAGCCGATAAATTGACTTCGATTACCCCATTAGCATCCAGGGGCATAATTCCATGTTTAATAGAATTTTCTACAAAAGGCTGAAAAATCATTGGTGGAATGAGCGTATCGTGAACTTCAAGCCCGGGTTCTACATTTACTTTATAATCAAATTTTTCCGGGAAACGCATTTTTTCCAATGACAGATATAAATTCAGACGCTCTACTTCTTCGGCCAGAGTGATAAAATCGCTTTTTGTACTTTCCAGATTTTTACGGATCAGTTTTGCAAAACTGGATAAAAATTTATTCGCGGCAATTTTATCCTGACGATGAATAAAATATTGAATGGATTGTAAGGCGTTGAAGGTAAAATGCGGGTTCATCATAGCATAAAGTGCCTGATGTTCCAGTTGTAGTTTTTCTGCTGTATCCCTGATCCTTCGTTCTTCACGGGCTCGTTTTCTGCGATTATTAATCATCCTGTAAATGAGGAACGCTATTCCCAAAACCAGTAATGTCATCAGAGAAATAAACCACCAACGCTGCCAGAAAGGAGGTAAAATGACAAAAGCAAACTTAGCTTCAGGGGCATTGTTCCAAAGTGAAGATTCCTTTTTTGCCTGCACTTTAAAAGTATAAGGGCCCGGAGACAGGTTGCCATAAATAATTTGCGTCTGACGGGTCGAACCAGACCATTCCTGGTCTTGTCCTTCGAGCATGTATTTGTACTCAATTTGCTGTGGACTGCTCAGACTAATACCTATCCATTCAAATTCAAGATCGTTTTCATTAGGGTTAAACCGGATGGGTCTGGGTTTTTTGCTGGAGTCCTGACGACGGATGTACTCCTGAGCCCAGTTTTGGTTTTTGATTCTAGCTTCAGTGATATAAAGAAGCGGGGGAAAATCTTTTTCTTCTCTCTCCACACCCATGGGTTTGCGAATGGCTCCGTCAGCAGTCCCCAGCCATAGACTCCCTTCACTGTCAATAAAAGCTGCATTGGCGTTACATTCCAAACTGGGAAGACCGTCTTTATCGGTGAAGTGCTCAAATTTAGCCCGTCCATTGGGACGATAGGCAAATTCATCTACATTGAGCTGATAAACACCGTTTTCTGTGCCAATCCAGAGATATTTTTCCGCTTCTACGATTAATGCTACGACCGTATGGGCGCCTTCTGCTCCACTAATCCAGACATGATGCGCCGAATCTCCTGAGAAAAACGATAATCCAACAGAACTACCTGCCCAGATTCGATTATATTTATCCATTAATAAGGTAAATACATTGGAACCAATATTCTTTTTATCATCGCGGAAGTTTTTGAATTGACCCTTATCATAACAACTAACGCCTAATGAAGTTCCCAGCCATATTTTTCCATCCGGGGTGACCTGTAGGGCGTAAATCGTATTATCCAGCAGGCCGTCATCAGTGGTAAAATGGCGGGTAATTTTTCCATTATTAATCAGAAAAACCCCATTGTCGGTGCCTATCCAGATATTTCCCTTTTGATCTTCTCCGACAATGTATACAGAATTACAATTGAGATTGTCGGGCTCATCCCATACTTTGAATCGACTGCCATTATACTGCGTTAATGTGCCATTATAAGACGCAAACCAAAAATCTCCCCGGCTGTCTTCAAAGCTGGAACATATTCCGTTTCCTCCCAGTCCATTTGTCATTGAATAGGTTTTGACAACCCGATTATCCCTGAATACATTGATTCCCCGGTCTCTCGTACTGATCCAGATGTTGCCATTTTTATCTTCCAGAAATGATTTTGCCAAATTGGAAGTGAATCCATCATCCATGGTAAATTCTTCAAAGATCCCATCTGAAAGCTTTCTCAATCCCCCACCATCGGTCCCAAACCAGATATTTCCTTCCCGGTCAATGGTCCCCGAAGGCATCTGAAAATCAAGCCTGCGATTGTCTTCCTCAAAAGCCTGAAACTTTCCTTCTTTATAGCGAATAATTCCTCTCCCGGTCCCCAGCCAAACCTGATTGCTATCTCCAACCAGAATGCAAAAAACCTGATTGTCAGGTAAATTCAGGTCACTCAGATCGTGATAGATATATTGTTCACCGTTGTAGCGGTACACTCCCCTGTCTGTTCCCAGCCAAATGGTTCCCTCGTGATCCTGTTCCAGGCTGTAAATGACCAGATTTTCAGGAAGTTCTTTAATTTTTTTCAGTATGTTGGAAGACTCATTCACATAAAGGCCGTCAGTAGTTCCTACCCATTTACGCCCCATTTTATCTTCGAGAAGTGCCTGTATATTATGAACGCCATTATCTACGGGCCATACGAGTGGAGTCTGGATAATAGAATCGTTTCTCACCAGATTTATCCCCTGAGAGCTTAACCCTACCCAGATATTACCCTGACGATCTTCCATGAGTACCTGTACATTATTATCAGAAAGGCCATCATCAATGGTAAAATTTTCGACAAATTTTGCTCCATCAAATTTGCTGATTCCGTTGCTGGTACCCACCCAAAGATAACCGTGATGGTCTTCTATCACAGCTGATACCAGTTTCCCTGTCAAACCTTCATTTGTACTGTAAGGTTGAAATCTCTTACCGTCATATTTAAAAACGCCCCGGTGAGTCCCCAGCCATAAATATCCTCTGGAATCCTGAATAACTGCCATCACCTGCGATTGTAATAACCCCGATTCCCGATTAAAAGCAGTGATATTATACACCTGCGCCATTACGGGAGATAAGAGGCTTATCAAAGAATAGAGAACAATGAGAAAAGATTTTTTCATGGATAAATAATCGTGATAATTGATGGCGGTGCTACAAATATAACGCGAGAATTAGAATAATCAGGATAAAGGGTCTGGAATATAGGGTATATGAACTACCTCTTTAGGATTTCTTTTGATATACCCTTTGATGATTCTTTGGACATCTGGCACTTCTCCTTTAAAAGGAATCATATCGATAATGCTTTCCATGGGTTGATCCATATATTCTGTTTCGATAAATGTATAACCCTGATAGGTTCCACTTTTTACCCATACCACTGAATTTTCCAATGGATGTCTGCCTTGCCCTACGATCAGAAAATCCTGCTCATTTCCCCGTGAATAACCCAGGGATTCAATCGCTTTCCAAACTCTTGCATTATATGCCTCTGCTGGTTCCGCTTCAACACAGGCTCCTTTACAAAGATGAAGCTGGTGATGAAAACATCTTCCCGGGCCCTTTTCCGCCCCATAGAGTTTGGGGCATAATTCAAATTCCCGACCTTTTCTCTCCAGAGCTGCTTCTGCTGCCCTTCGACCGGCATGGCCTGCTATGGGGTCGGAGTCTTCCTGAAACCGATCGACATACAGGGAAATATACCCGGAAGCCTCTTCCTGATAATAAATCCCGAATTTGTATTTTCTGCGCCTTTGTGCCCGGTTAAAGGGTGGAAGATATTTTTTGATTTCCTCATTTTCCAGGAGAAGGGCAACCAGCTCACTTCCAGTAACTTCATAGGAAATATGATAGATCTGCTCGATCATTCGGATCGTTTTCCGTGCCTTGTAGGCACCCTGGAAATGGGAAAGAATTCTTTTTCGGATATTATTACTTTTTCCTACATAAAGAATACTGTCATTTTTGTCCCGGAAATAATAAACACCCGTTTCTTCAGGTAAATCTGCCACAATTTGCCTTGGCAGATTGGGAGGGAGTTTGGAATAGGCAATTTCTATTTTCAGAAGATCTTCTTCATTGTTCAGTTGTTCCTCTGCCTGAAGTTTCTTAAATAAATCTAGTGTCGCCCTTACATCTGCCTCTGCTCTGTGCCAGCCTTCTCCTTTGATTTCGAGCGACTTACATAATTTACTTAAACTGTAAGAACGCATTCCCGGAAATACTTTCTGGCTGTATTTAATCGTGCAGAGCTGTTTGCGAGAGAAGCGATATCCAAGTCTTCGAAATTCTTTCTGAATAAAACTATAGTCAAATCGGGCATTATGAGCGACAAAAATGCTATCCTCGGTGATTTCAACGACTTTTCGGGCAATTTCATAAAATCGGGGTGCCTCCCTGACCATGTCATTATCAATACCTGTTATTCTTGTAATAAAATCCGGAATGGGCATCTCCGGATTAATCAGACTGACAAATGACTCGATCACCTCATTCCCATCATACCTGTAAATGGCAATTTCTGTGATGCGATCTTTTCTCGGATCCCCTCCGGTAGTTTCTACATCTATAATGGTAAAAGCTTGTGACATCTATTACTTACCCTATCAAAATCCAGGATTGGCAATTTACATAAATTGTTGGTTTCGCGAAGGGTAAATTGTTACGCGAAAATTGCCTTTCTCCCCTAATTAGCGTAATTTTCGTTCGATACTGGTGTATTCCAGAAATGATATATATCCAATTCAAAAATTATAGGCGATACTGATGATTTCTCCACGTTGGCTGCTGTTTACCTCCCTTTTATTATTTCCGCATTTTATATTTAGTCAGCATCGTAATCCTTCTTCGCAAGAAGTTAACCCCTGGATTGATAGTCTGATGAGCCAGATGACCCTGGAAGAGAAAATCGGACAACTTTTTATGGTGGCGACTTTTTCCAATAAGGATGAAAGTCATTACGCCAGTATGGAAAGGCTGATCAAAGAACAGCATCTGGGGGGATTGATTTTCATGCAGGGAAATCCCACCGATCAGGTTAAGCTGATCAACCGCTATCAAAAGGTCGCCGATGTACCTTTGCTCATAGCTCAGGATGCGGAATGGGGCCTGGGAATGCGTCTGAAAGAAACCATGAGTTATCCCCGAAATATGACTTTGGGAGCTATTCGGGATGATTCTCTGATTTATGATCTGGGAAAACAAATGGGGCTGGAACTGAGTCAGGCCGGGGTTCACGTGAATTTTGCCCCCGTAGTGGATGTGAATAATAATTCCCGGAATCCTGTGATTAATTACCGCTCCTTTGGTGAAAATAAGTATAATGTCGCCCGAAAAGGAATCATGGTCTCTCACGGGATGCAGGACAATGGAGTGATTGCCTGCGGGAAACATTTTCCGGGACATGGTGATACCGATGCCGACTCTCATTATGACCTTCCCATAATTAATCACGATATCACCCGGCTGGATACGCTGGAACTTTATCCTTTTACCCGTCTGATTGACGAAGATGTGAAGTCCCTTTTGGTCGCACATTTGTATATCCCGGCTTTGGATTCAACTCCCAATCAGGCGACAACCCTTTCTCCCAAAGTCGTCAATGGTTTACTTCGCGATAGCCTCGGATATGATGGACTGATTTTTACAGATGCCCTGAATATGCATGGGGTAACAAAATACTATTCTGATGGAGAAGTAGCATTAAAAGCCTTTGAAGCCGGAAATGATGTTTTACTTTTTCCTTCCAATATTCCCAAATCAGCCAGATTAATAAAAGAAGCGATAGAATCTGGGAAAATTAGTGAATCTGCTTTGAATCAGAGTGTGTATCGGATTCTCAGAGCTAAAATGGAGGTTGGGTTAAATAAATATCACTCTCTGTCAACTGACAATTTAAGCGAAAGGCTTAATTCTCCTGCTGCAAGATTATTGAGAAAAAAATTGTACGAAGCAGCGATCACTCTGGCTAAAAACAAAGATGATCTGGTACCTCTTCGGCATATTGAAAAGCGCAAAATTGCCTATGTCCAGATTGGCGATGGTAGTGGAAATACGTTTGATTTGACCATTAAAAAATATGCAAAAGTAACTCCTTTCTATTTGAGGAAAAGTTTTACCGAAGGAGAAAAACAAAAAATCCTGAATCAATTGCGGGAATATGATACCATTATTATCGGGATAATGGATATGAATCAGCGGGCAAAAGACAATTTTGGGATTACTGAAAATACGAAGGCCTTTTGTCAGGATTTATCGAGACTGGGTAAACAGACGGTGTTAACTCTGTTCGGGAATCCTTATGCGTTGAGCAATTTTGGTACAGAAGACGCAGTTGTGGTTGCTTATGAGGCAGTTACAGATGCCAAACTCGCTGCCGCAATGGCGATTTTTGGGGGGATAAAAATTGACGGACGTTTACCTGTTACAGCTTCCTCTCAATTTCCTGAAGGGACAGGGGAAGTCATTTCTGCTCCTATTCGTTTTGGTTTCGGAATGCCAACGGAAAACCGGATGGATACTGAATATCTGGCCAAAATAGACTCTATTGCTGAACACTATATCAAAAAAGGCGCGATGCCTGGTTGTGCAATCATGGTGTTGAAAGGTAATCAGATTGTGTATGACCGTTCTTTTGGAAAAACAGAGTATGGCCCCAAGGGTATGCCCATTCATAGCTTCGATCATACTTATGATCTTGCATCGGTAACCAAGGTAATTGCTACTACACTTTGCACCATGCATTTGGTTGAACGAGGTGTTTTAGATCTCGATCGGCCTATTAAGTCCTATTTACCAGAACTATCCGGAACCAATAAAGCCAATCTGACTATCCGCAGATTAATGCAGCATAATGCAGGGCTTCCCAGCTGGATTCCTTTTTACCTTGATACTTACACTGATGAAAAAAAAAGGAGTCTGAATCCTGATTATTATGCCTTTTACGCTACCCGCTCGTCAGATTATCCGATTGGTCCATCCCTTTACGGAACCTATGCATTAAAAGAAAAAGTCTGGAGTCAATTGAGAGATGTGGAAGTCCGACGCACGAATCGGGTGAGATACAGTGATTTGGGGATGATACTTGTAGGGAAAATCATTGAATCCGTATCGGGGATGCCTTTGAATGAGTATGCGGATTATTTGTTTTATCGGTCACTGGGAATGGATCATACCTGTTTTAACCCATATTCAAGAGGTATGGCTGAGTTTTGCCCTCCAACCGAGGCTGATACTGTTTGGCGAAATGCTATTATTCAGGGGTTTGTCCACGACCCTGCATCGGCAATTATAGGCGGAGTGGCCGGACATGCGGGATTGTTTTCCAATGTGTATGATTTAGCCAAAATTCTGCTTATGGTCAAAAATGAGGGGATTTATGGAGGACAACGGTATTTTAATCCGGAGACTATCAGAGAATTTACGAAAAAGCAGCTCTCTTATAACCGCAAAGGACTGGGTTGGGATAAGCCTGAATATGAATCTCATAAAACCCATCCCACCTCGCTTTACGCTTCTTCCGAAACCTATGGACACACGGGGTTTACAGGGACTTGTGTATGGGTGGACCCTAAATATGATCTGATTTATATTTTTCTCTCTAACCGCACCTTTCCTTATGCCAGCAATAAGATCCTTCTGCGAGAAAATGTTCGTACCCAAATTATGGATGTTATCTATGGATCTATGATTTCCTATCAGAAAAAGGTTCGCCTGGCCCATCATCCCTGAGCAATGATTGCAAATGTGACAATCATGTGAGGAAAGTTTTCTCTTATTTTCTCTTCGTTTTCTCCTGCTAATGATCATTTCACGTCTAAAATCTTTGATAATCAGATTTTTGAGATAATTTTCATTATGCGATTGATAAGTATATTTTTTTTCAAATTTCTTAAAACAGTATTGGATTTAGGATTATTTTTATAAATTGCCTTGTAACTCATGCACATGAAAAAAGGCTTAAATGGCGCGAAGAATTCTTACATCAACAACTGATCCCAATTTGGGGAATTTATATTGTTATCACCTTCCTAAAGGGTTGATTAAATTAACCATACAGGCAACTCCTAATGGGGTGCAAATTACAACCCTGGAGCCAGAGTTCATTCCTGATCCCAATGCAAGGTATTTTTTTAATTACACTCCCAGTCCGTTTACAGATGATAATATTTCGATTGAATTTGGACCAAATGGATTCCTGAAGAATATTCACACGATTATTGATGATCAAACAGATGAGCTATTATCTCAAATTGGGGATTTAGCCAATTCTGCCATAAGTGGTGCATTGGGGCTTCCCGGAAAAACCCGTGATGTGGCTGCTCAGAATATCATTTTGTTTGAGGGGACCATTGATCCTTTAAATGAGGATCATGTCAAAATGGTAAACCAGTCTTTCAAAGGGAAAATGGATGAGTTGAATTTGGTTTTTGGGGTTAAAGACCTTACTGAGCAACATTCGGGAAAGGTTGTTCTTTCCAGTGAGGGGCAATATGGAATTTTTGCTCGTCCGATGGGGTCTTATGAGATTTCCCTTTCATCTTCCACGGGCAGACTTGCAAAAATCATACGTCTTCCTGATCCGGAGGAATTACATTTTATAAAGATCCCTAATCCCAGTTTTGTCAAAACGGATTTTCAGATTGAGTTTGATGATTTGGGTTATCCAAAGTCAATTAAAGTTACCAAGCCTAGTTCAGCACTGGCCATCCTAAAGGTGCCATTGAATATTCTCAGTTCAATCCTTGATTTACCAGCTAAGTTGATTCAATTGAGAGTTAATCTGGATTCTCAAAAGGCTAATGAAATAGATAAAAAGCTGAATTTGCGCACCTGGGAGCAGAAACTGGAGGAATCTGATTTGGAATTAGAAAAAAAAAAGCAGGCGATCTTGAAGGAAAAGGCGAATAGTACAGAGGAGAATACAAGGGCAGTGGTAGAGGTAAATAGTGAAGTGAATCAGAAGCTGAATCAGGTTACAGAGGAACTGGGTACAGTGAATGGTGCGATTGATTTCCTGCAAAAGCGTTTTACAGATATTGGGCGGAAATTGGATGCATTGGATAAAAAAATGTCTTCTGAAGACACATAAATCTATAAACTAAAAAATCCTTCTTGTTTCATACAAGAAGGATTTTTTCTGCTGTAGGGGAAGGATTCGAACCTTCACGAGGGGGTTAGTTCCCGAAAGAATTTTTCCCCATTCCCTCACCCCCGAGACCAGAGGGCATGGCTGCCAGTTTCATCACCCTACAGTAAATTTTAAGAACCAAGTGATCAGTCAATGATCAATCGAACAATACAAATATAGGAGTCTAGGTATAAAATTCAAAATTTATCAAAGAAAAAACTTAAAAAACTTAATAATTACAAAAATATACCCATTTTGTTGAAAATATTATAATTTATGAACTAGAATATGGCTACAAATTTTGAAATTGATAAACTGGATTTACAGATTTTATCTATGTTAATGGCTGATGCACAAATTCCTT
>JAGQVA010001498.1 GCA_020438265.1 Bacteroidota bacterium | reverse complement strand
AAAAGCGTACTTACTCATGAATTTTTATTCCAATTTGAACCAAACATTGCGTGAATCACTATCCCTCAGCGATCCGATTCCAACTTCAGTGCTTAAATCATTCGAGTTGACTTTACATTCACCCTTATATGGCATAACTTGTCAAAAGATTACAGAGCGCCTGTTCGAGCAAATCTATGGCAAAAAAGAGATGGATATGACGTATCTGGAGTTTTGGAGAAGGCAATTGGAGAAATAAAGAGATAGTTCAAAATTTCAGTAGTTTCCCTTCGGAATCACATCGCACCATTTGCTGCCCCATAAAAGATTAATCTTTTCCCTGCAAACTTAGTTCTGATATATAAATCCGAACGAACACATTAGAATTACGAACGCTTCGCCCAGGCGCTAAACGTACTTTTGTAACATAATCTTAAAAACAATTCTAAATGAAAGCAGCAGTTTATACAGAGTACGGAAAGCCGGAAGTTGTTCAAATCAAAGACGTAAAAAAACCGGTTCCTCAAGACAATGAAGTCATTGTAAAAGTAAACGCCACGACCGTTACCGCCGGAGATTGGCGAATGCGCGCAGGCAATCCTTTTGTCATTCGGATGTATAACGGATTATTCAAAATCAAAAGAACCGTTTTAGGGCATGAGTTTTCTGGGGTAGTGGATAGCGTGGGAAAAGATGTCGTTCAATTTAAAAAGGGTGATTCCATTTTTGGTACTGCAAGTAAAAACGCCGGGGCTCATGCAGAGTACGTGGCAGTTTCTGCCGATGGAGCTCTTGTTCACAAACCCGCCAATATCAGGGATGAAGATGCAGCAGCATTGCCAGTTGGCGCATCAACTGCCTTATATTTTCTGCAAAAGGCGAATATAAAACCAGGGCAAAAAGTACTTATTTATGGCGCTTCCGGAAGCGTGGGAACTTATGCCGTTCAATTGGCAAAGTATTTTAATGCAGAGGTAACAGGTGTTTGTAGCCAAAAAAATGCAGAATTGGTTCGCTCTCTGGGTGCCGACAAAGTGATCGATTATCAAAAAGAAGATTTTACCGCTAATGGTGAAGAATATGATGTCATTTTTGATGCAGTTGGGAAGGCTTCATTTGACAAAAGCAGGAACGCATTGAAAGATAAGGGCGTCTATCTCACAGTTGGTATGGATGTTAACTTTATGCTCCATTCGGTAATG
>JAGQVA010001497.1 GCA_020438265.1 Bacteroidota bacterium | reverse complement strand
TATCAAACCGGAAAATGATACTACCTTACCCACTACGCCCTTTTTTGAGCTTCAGGACAAACTTCCCAGCATCAAACCTCCAGCAGTCTGGTTGCCACATACCATTCTCGGTATTTCCACTTCGCAGTTATTGGCGGACAATACAAATGGAGAATTTGGGCCATTTTCAGGGCAGGTATTTATCGGTGATGAAGGTCAGAGTAAGATTGTGCGGGTGTCTCTGGAAAAAGTCAACGGAGTGTATCAGGGAGCGGCTTTTGCTTTCAGAGAAGGATTTCAGTCAGGGGTTTTGCGGATGACCTGGGGAAAAGATGGTTCTTTATTTGTCGGGCAAACCAATCGCGGATGGGGTTCTACCGGGCCTAAGCCATTTGGACTGCAACGTCTGGTCTGGACAGGAAAAACACCTTTTGAAATGAAAACAGTGAAAGCGATGCCCGATGGGTTTGAAATTGAATTTACCCAACCTGTTGATAAGGCGACCGCAGCAAATCCTGATAATTATAAAATCACAGGTTTTATTTATAAATATCATCCCGTTTATGGTAGTCCGGTGGTTAATGATGAGGAGTGTTTTGTGAAAGGGGTAAAAGTTGCCCGCGATGGAAAAAGTGTGAGACTGGTCGTGGATAATCTTCGCAAGCGTTATATTCATGAAATTAATCCGGTGGGAGTTCGCTCTTATTATGATCAGTCGAGATTACTCCATTCCACGGCTTATTATACACTGAATGAAATCCCGGAAGGAGAAAAGCTGAATATTCCTCTCCGCACAGAAAAGAAAAATATGGAGCATAATCATACAACAGGGAATTCTGCTCAAAAAACCGAGCCAGTTAAAACGACTTCTACCAGCAGTTCTACTGCCCTAAAGCTCAAAAAACGTCAAACGACCCTGCCTCCAGATTGGAAAACAGGGCCTGATCAGACGGTGATTCTTGGTACACAACCTGGCTTGAAGTATGACAAGACAGATATTACTGTGAAAGCCGGCTCAAAAATCCGCTGGACTTTCAGCAATAATGATGACATGCCTCATAACTGTGCAGTCGTCAAACCTGGAACAGCTGATGCAGTTGGTGATGCAGCTTTAGGATTGGGTTTGAAAGGAATGGAAATGAATTATATTCCCAACACTTCCAACATCCTTTTTCACACCAAACTGCTCAATCCGGGCGTTTCT
>JAGQVA010001496.1 GCA_020438265.1 Bacteroidota bacterium | reverse complement strand
TGGCTAATGACATTGGTCAGAGATGCCGGGGGAATTCCCTGAAAGAAAGCGGAATAGTCATAGCGGATACCTTCAATAGTCTGCAAAATAGCCCGATAGGTCTCTGATTCATCCCTAAACACAAAACAAATATTTCCCTGATCGTCCTGATACAAACCTACTCCCCGCCAGCCTACAGGGAACTCTTTCTCCATAGACCGGAATTGATCATTGGTTTGATCCAGGATATACATTCGGTAGCCCAAATAGAGATATTGATCACCCGTTGGACTTTCAACCATTCGGGAGGGATGAGTAGAAAATTTGAAATTCTGCAAATAATCAATATCAGGAGGGAGGTCGAAGTCAGATTGAATATATTTTCGCAACTCCTTACTCTTTTGATCATATCGAATCAGCGGGAGCGAAATCCCCATAAACCAGGTACCGGAGGGTAAATTTTCCAATAATGCAGAGCTCCAGCCTCTCAGCCGGGACAAAATGTCTGGATCATTAACAGTGCCCATTTCTTCAATTTTTCCATCAAACACCTGATGTACGTGTAAAGATCCCTTGTCTGAGCTAAGTATCTGATAGATATTATCTGAGACCTTGGTCATATTAAGCGCATTTGCCTCTTTTGTAATGCCTGGGAAAGTTACCTTATGAAGGATGAGTTCTTCTGTAATGGGGTCAAGGAAAAAGCCCCCCATCTCTTCCATTTGATGATTATTATAGATACCAAATAACTGATCAGCGTCATTAATTCCCGTTACCGTCAGGTTGTATTGATCGAAATTTTGCTTGTTCTTATTATGGAGAAAATGAAACCGGTAACCATCATATTGCACCTGACGAATGCCATTTACCTCCGCATCACCACAGGTTTGAAACCACAACCTTCCCCTGGAATCCTGAAATATATTTCTGATACAGTCAATACCGGATTCCTGTTTACTGCCAAGCAAATCATGCGAATAAGATGGCAAAAGCGCAGGATATTGTGCCCGGGCAGGAGTGCGCAGGCCCATTGATAGCAAGCTGGATAAGAAAATAAGCGTAATGGCTTTTATTCCTGGCATAGTGGCATAGTTGTTCAGAAAAACGAATTCGTGCCTCATTTCACACTTTACCGCTTAACATGAACATTGTTCCCGGAAAACCCGGAAAGGTCGATTCTCTTTTAAAGGTAATAGATTTTTGGAT
>JAGQVA010001495.1 GCA_020438265.1 Bacteroidota bacterium | reverse complement strand
AGAAGCCGCCTGAAAACCATTGGAAATGAAAATTCTGCTACTGTAATGAAATCGACCCACTACTCGATGTTTTTCCTGCTCTTAATTGGACAATTGGCTTTCGCCCAGGATAGTGAATTCAATGAGTTTCCCCCTGATTCCGCATTGGTTTGGCTAAACGATCATTATGTGGAGAATCCAGAAGGTTTCCATGAACGGGCTTTACATACATTATCGCAAACTAATCAGCTGAAAGACGAGCAGTTAATGGGAGAGGCCCACCTCCTTTTGATGCGCTGGCATGCCTATCATGTCCCGTTTACCATTGATTCGATTTTTGATCATGGGGAAAAAGCGATTGCTCTTTTTGAGCGGACCAATGATCAGGCAAATCTGGCCGATGTAAGCGCCGAACTGGCTTATGAATATATTGACGAAAATGACCTGGAAAGATGTGAAAAGCTGATTTTTAATGCCATTGCTATCTATGAAGCGCTGGAAGATGACAAAGGTCTGGGAAGAGCATATCATACCATGGCAAAGATTTTTCGCTCTCAGAAAGACCCTGAATCAGCCATCAAATATGCGTTGGAAGCTGTAGAATTCTCAAAAAAATCGAATGATCATCAGACTGCTGCTCTGGCCTGGTCCGTACTCATCCTGGCATACCACGACGTTGGAGAGCTGGAGAAAGCTATTCAGGCGGGTGCGAATAGTATTGATATTCTGACTCGCTTCGTCCCGGAAGATCCGTTTACACTGGCCAGGGCCTACGGATATCGTGGAGAAGTTTGGGCAGATTCGGGCAATTATCAAAAAGCGCTTGAAGATAATTTGAAGTCTTATGCCATCGTTGAGGCTGAAATCGGTGCGGAACGACCAGCTGCCCAAACCTACCGTCAAGGCATTGGACAGGCTTATTTTTTACAGGGTAAATACAAAGAGGCGCTCCCTCATTTGGAAGCCTCGATCGAAGGGTATAACAAACTGGGGCAAAGCCGCCATCCCGCCATGCAGGCAGATTATGAAGAGATAGCAGCTTGCTATTACCAGCTTGGTTATTATCAAAAGGCTTTTTTTTATCAAGGATTGGCGTTTGAGATTTTTGATACCTTAATGCAAAACAAAGTTGCCAATCTGGAATCGGAAGCTCTCATTAAGTACGAATCAGGGAAGAAGGATCAGGCCCTTGAAGAACAGGCAATTATGATTGAACA
>JAGQVA010001494.1 GCA_020438265.1 Bacteroidota bacterium | reverse complement strand
TCCTTCTCCATTATTTTTCGCCCAGCCAATTAAAGCCTCACGTACCGATTCCAGAACTTTCTGCTTGTTTTCATCCAGAATTTCCTGCTGGGTTTCTTCCCAAAGAAAACGCAAATCTCTTTCCATGGGAATAAAACGCTGACCAATAGATTTTCCGGGAGAAAGATAAGTACTTCCAGAATAATTATAACTCTGAGTTTGAAGCAATTCTTCCCTGATTGCATCCTGGGTTAAATAACTCGTCGCAACAATATGAGGAATATCTACCTCGTATTTTTTTGCGACCTGAGCGGTTTTGCGAAGGTGAATTTCCAAAAAACTTCTATGCTTCCCCCCTAACACGGTAAAAGGATTTAGCGCCTTTATCACACCTGCTCCTTTCGTCCAGCGGCTTCCCACACCACCTGCCAGACTTAGCACAGCTATTTTCCCGCCTTTAATTGCGTCTTCTCCTGTAGAAATAAAGTTATCACATTCACTTAATAACTTCACATCCTCAGGTTCTACATCTTCTACAAGAGATTCAACTGGTAACCGGTTTCTGGCCAAACCAATCCGTCCCCGAATCAAATCCTTGCGCAAAGTCTCATGCTGAATCTGATCAAAACCATGGGTATTTTTTATGTTTTCGACAATTTCCTCGCTTTTGTCCTGCCCTTCCTGCAATGAAGCATCTGATACTTTAAACAAATTACTTATCATCGTCCTCAGAAGATCATAGCTAATATCCTTCCCTCTGACTGAGGCAGAATAAATCTCGTATTCGGCCCTTCTGATATAAGGAATCTGCTCAGAATCTGCATTTACCAGTTCTGAAACCTGAAGCTGATAATACTGATCCGGCATCATGGCTCCTCGGCCAGTCAGAAGTTTTGCTGAAGTGCCATTATGATTGAGCGAGAAATTGTAAACGACTGGTTCGATGGCAAAAGGCATCCGTGTAGACAGTTCCTTTTTCGTTTCGGAAAGAATTTCAAGAAGTCCGATTTTGCGGTTCTGATAGTTTTCCGGTTTCACAAACATCCCCATTCCACCACCAGACATTCCTCCCAGCATCAAAAATCCCAGGTAATCCTTCCCAAAACGAGATTTTGCTTTAGCGATAACTGTTTCTGTAAAATAATTTGAAGCCCAGGGAATAATGGTTTTAATAGGATAATCAAAATTCTCGGAAGTATATTGCCCCAGGCGATTCATATCGCCT
>JAGQVA010001493.1 GCA_020438265.1 Bacteroidota bacterium | reverse complement strand
TCAGTGCGGAAAATACGACTGCTTTCAAAACGTGTGCCCCCGGCAATAAATCCGGTAGAAGCATTCACAAAATGAACTGCTTCCAGTCTTTCAGTTGTGGTGGTGCCCAAAGACTCAAAATCAGGAGTCAGTCTTTCCCGACAACCAAAAGGAAAGCCCAAAAACACCAACGCTGGCCAAAAGATCCATTTAGCCAGCGTTTTTTTATTCAGAGAAAAAGTTGATTGATTATTCATTTTTCTTTTCCGCTTGCTTCTCTGGTACAAAGATAAGCGATGCGGAATTAATACAATAACGCAATCCGGTAGGTTGGGGACCATCATCAAAAACATGCCCCAGATGTGCCCCACAACGATTGCAATGCACTTCTGACCGGACCATTCCCAAACTCTGGTCAATTTCTCTTCCTACCCTACCCTCTTGAATCACATCATAAAAACTTGGCCAACCTGTTCCGGATCGATATTTAGTACCGGAATCGAATAGCGGATTATCACAGGCCACACAGATGTAAACACCATCTTTTTTATTATTCCAGTATTCTCCAGTGAAGGCTCTTTCGGTGCCTTGTTTGCGGGTTACATAATACTGTTGCTGAGTTAATTGTTCTTTCCACTCTTCATCGGTTTTTTCAACCTTATCATCGACAGGAATTTGTTTGAGGACGGCCAGATCTTTGGGTTGAATTTTGGTTTTTGCATCATTGCTTTCCATTTGAGACTGGGTCTGCGTGCAGGAAAACAGAAAAAAAAGCAGGCTTATGAGGATTATTAACTTATTCATCTTTTGTTGTCTTGAATTAATGTTTATTGCAAGGTTAACTCATTCAAAGGTAAATAGTTGTCTTTGGGCGGACAATATGGCTGTTAGTTATTGGCCGTTGACCATTGGCTAACTCTTAACCGCCGGAAACAGTCCCTTTATCCCCGCTTCACTCGCCTCACAAACGCCTCTTTCCGTAATAAGGCCCGTAACATATTTCGCTGGCGTAACATCAAAAGCATAATTCTGAGCAGGGCTTTCCGCAGGGGTAAGTCTTACCTTTTTGATCTGTTGGCTTTCCTCATCCCAGCCCTGAATGAAGGTAACTTCTTCACCGTCACGGACTTCTATTGGGATTTCCTCCACACCATTGCGAATTTCCCAGTCAATGGTAGTAGAAGGTAAGGCAACATAAAAAGGCACTCCATTATCCCAGGCGGCCA
>JAGQVA010001492.1 GCA_020438265.1 Bacteroidota bacterium | reverse complement strand
TACGTTTCTACCCTTGATTCGCATATTATATTCAACAACATTCGGGATAATGAAAATCCTCTACTCAAGGGGGGCATTTCATTTATGGAAATGTTTACAAAACATGATCACCTTGTATATCATTTCATTCAAATAAGTATCAATCATAAACTCACTCATCATGAAAAATCTATTTCTACTACTCACGCTGTTATTTTTGGTTTTGAACCAGGTTTTCTCTCAAAATTTTGAAATACCCAAAGATTACAGCCTTGAAACAGCCTCAGACTACGAAAAATATGAAAAATCCATTGTAGCAGCGGTTGACTGGCTGATTGAAGCTCCTGTCAATTCCAATGAATCTCACAGAAAAGAAGTCAATGCTTTCCTGATGAAATGGCTGACGGGAAGTCCTTCGGTTTCCATTGCTCTAACGACTGAGATTGCCACTTTTATGGATTGTGGTGATTGTCTGCTTGTGTATATGGGTGGTTGGGCAAAATACGTCATTGAAACGGGAGATAATGACGATAAGGTAAAAGCCAATTTCGCCGGTCTGGAAAGTGTCATGACTTTTTATCAAAAGCATAAATCCGAATTGGGGAAAAATAAAGCGATTGAAAAGTATATCAAAATGAAAGCAAAAGGTAAATTAGAGGCGTTTGTGGAATCGAAGGTTTGATGAAATGTGATAAATATGAACCAAAAACCATTCTCTTTCTGGCAAAAATGGCTCACCTGGGCAAACGTGATGACTCTGGTCGTAGGTTTGCTGGTGGCTTTTGCTGGAAACTCCATATTCTTTGAAATCCATAATGATTATACAAAAGAGGTTTTCTTTCATGGAAATGAGATTACCGGTGATATGCTCCGATTCAAAAACTGGTTATTCGGTATCATTGGTGGCACAATCGTAGGATTTCACTTTCTGATGATTATGATTTCCGAACATGCTTTTAAAAAGAAAGAAAAATGGTCATATAATGCTTTATGGGGCGGATTGATTTTTTGGTTTTTGATCGATAGCAGTATTTCGGTTTATTATGGAGCGATTCATAATCTTATCTTAATTAATCTTGTAGCTCTGATCTTAATTGGTCTGCCTTTGATTATGACACGAAAAGTGTTTATTGGAAAATGATTATAACAGCCTTTATGACTCCATATAGCGCATCTTTCTTGCAATAAATTCGTCTCCCAGCTGAATACGGTAAATATAAATCCCTC
>JAGQVA010001491.1 GCA_020438265.1 Bacteroidota bacterium | reverse complement strand
TTTCACCTTCCTTCTTTCGCCCTTCCAGTTCCCGGATAATTTGATTGGTATTGTCCCGGTTTCCGGTTCGGGCATAAGCTCCGCCCAGAGTTGCCAGCAACGGAACGACTCGCTGACCAGCCATTTCCAGCCCTGTTTCTATAAAGTCAATGACTTTTTCAGTGCTGTCAGAAGCAAGGTAGACCTGTGCCAGTCGCCAGCCAACCGAAACATTCATGGGATGTTTTTGCTGATTTTCGATCAGAAATTGCAAAGCTCGTTCTTTTTGTCCATCCACAAAAAGGGTTAACCCCAAATGAGCGGCTCCCCAGGCATAATTGGGCTGCATGGCCATGACCTGTTCTCCATAAGTGATTGACTCATCATATTTACCCAATAAAGTGTACAACCACTGATAATAATCCCGTGGTCCGGCAGAATTTGGAGCTAATTCAAGAGCTTTCAGGATATTTTTTTCGGCAGTAACAAAATCCCACTCCAGGTGCATATTCATCGTAGCCATACGGTAATAGGTAATGGGTTCATAAGGATTTAGTTCTATGGCTTTGGTAAACTCTTCTTTAGCCAGTTGATAAACTTCCTCCCTTGACAAATTACTCTGTCCCCACCACGAGACCAGATACGTATATCTTTCTCCCAAAGAGGCATGAGCTGCAGCAAAATCAGGGTCCATTTCAATCACCTCTTTAAACATATCAATTCTTTTTGCCAGGCTCTCGTAAGAATCAGTCTCAAATTGGTAACAGGCTTTTAAGTACAATTTATATGCTTCCAGATTATCCGTTCCCAGGGGACTAATGGCTTCTTCTTCTTTAGGAGAAAGTTTGATTTCCAGCGCCTGAGCGATATTTTTGGCAATATCCGACTGGATTTCAAAGATACCTGTCAGCTCCCGGTCATAACTTTCCGCCCAAATTTGCGCTTTTGTATTGACATCCAGAAGTTTGGCCGTAACTCTTACCTCATTTCCCAGGCGCCTGACATTTCCCTCAATCAGATAATCCACTTCCTCCTGACCTGCGAGATCCCATATTTCCTTGTTTTTGGGCGAATTGATATTATGTACCCTGACTGCACTGAGTTTGGTCAAATGCGTGCGGATATCTTCAGTAATTCCATCACAGAAGAATTGATTTTCAGCGGAATCCTTTGGTGAAAGATTCTCAAAACCCACAACTGCCAGAGAGGTGAGATTCTCCAGTTCGATGGAAT
>JAGQVA010001490.1 GCA_020438265.1 Bacteroidota bacterium | reverse complement strand
GCTTTAGTATTGGTTATATGCCATCAGAAATTGTTGCGGAAGGAAATGCTGCATTAACATTTCAAAATTTATTAGACCATAAAGAATTATTCAGATGGGGCATTGCAGGAGATATTTTGGTGCTTGTATCTGAAACGCTCCTTACCGTAATGCTTTATCAGCTTTTTAAGTCGTTTAGCAAAACCGGAATGACGGTTGCTACTTATGCCAGATTGGCGATGGCAATCATTATGGGAATGAACCTGATTAACTACATGATTCCTGCAATCATTATGAATCAGCCAGAATATTTCACTTCATTTAGTGGTGCTGAACTGGAATCTCTAACTCTTCTGTTTTTCAAAGCTCATAAATATGGCGAATTAGCCTGGCAAATTTTCTTTGCTATCCATCTTTTTACACTTGGCTATGTCATTAGAAAATCAGGAAAAGCACCCAAATGGTTAGGTATTATGATGTTGATAGGCGGTATTGGCTACGGGGGAGATTGTTTTATTCAGTTTGCATGGATGAACTCCGAGATGCTTTCTGTATTGTTTTCCTCTTTACTTGTTCTGGCTGTAATTGCAGAATTTTGGTTCGCCTTTTGGCTTTTGATAAAAGGATGGCATAATGAGTCCAGGGGCTAGAAAGGTTATCCTTTCTTCTGATAAACCCGTTTTTTAATTCGGCTCAGTGATTCAGGAGTCACACCAAGATAACTGGCAATCTGATGTTGGGGAACGCGATTCATCAAACCAGGGTTATTATTCATCAAATCTGAAAAACGCTCTTCAGGAGAGGAGGTCATAAAAGAGGCCATTCTCTCCTGAAGATCCCCAGCATCCTTTTCAACTTCATTCTTTATAAATTCTGTAAGTCGTGGTATTCGTTCACACATTTGATCAACCAGTGATTGATTACCAATAGTCAGGATGCAATCTTCAGAACACTCTAAAAAATGTTTCGAAGGAACCTGATTGACATAACTTGAAAACGAATTGACGGATTGACCTTCTGTAAAAAAAGCGGTTGTCTTTTCCACCCCATCCTTTATGTAATATTCCCTTACACATCCTCTGACTACGGCATAACATTCCTGACAAATTGCTCCCTCTTTTAACAATATTGTCCCTTTTTTGAACTCTTTTAGTACAGTATGCTCAACAATAATTTCAATTTCATCAGCTCGTAGAAATGGGAAATTGGATATCAATGCTCTGAATTCGTCTTTCATTTATTCA
>JAGQVA010001489.1 GCA_020438265.1 Bacteroidota bacterium | reverse complement strand
AAGGAGTTACTGACGGGAATATTGACATTAATTTTATCCAGGGATCAGTGAGTACACCTCTGGTCAATGCGATTGAAATTTTAGGTGCTACAGGTGTTGTTTCTACCAAATCTCTGGTGGCCAGTCAAAATTCTGTTCACTTTTTCTCTACAGAAGTGGACTCGACTTCGTCCCCTGAATTCGATACCCTTAGCAATAGCGGTAATTCAACCGTAACGGTATCAGCGGTAAATATTACCGGGACGGATGCAGCCATGTTTAGCCATAATTTGACTGTCCCGTTTACCATTGATGGAGGTAATACGCTTCCGTTTGAAATTACCTTTACTCCTGGTTCAATTGGTTCAAAATCAGCAAATCTGGAGCTGGTGCATGACGGAGATAATGGCTCTCCACTGGTCATTGCCCTGACAGGAGAGGCGATTTCCAGCACCAATCAACCACCTGTATCCAATCTGGGTAATCAATCTGATAGTATTAATTCTGTGATTAATATTTCAGGAAGTTCTTACGCCAGCGATCCTGAAGGTGATAATCTGACTTTCAGTGCAACCGGATTATCTTCCATTGGTTTAAATATTAACAGTGTTAATGGGGATATAACGGGAACGCTGATCTCTACACCAGGTGATTACCCTGTGAGCATCAAAATTGTGGATGATGGGTTGCCGGCAGATTCTGTAGAAGAGACGATTATCTGGTCTGTTACTGATCCTGCGGCAGCGACCGTGCTTTACCGGGTGAACACAGGAGGCGTGCTGGTTTCAGCTTTGGATTCACCTAATCAGGATTGGGATGAAGATACGCAGACCAATGGTTCTCTCTATCGAAACGGAGGAAGTAAGACCAATGGATATTCCATTACGAATCTGGACGTTTCTGTGCCTAATTCAACGCCGGTAACGATATTCCAGTCAGAGCGATGGGATCCAAAATCCGGAGCTCAAATGGAGTGGGATTTCCCCGTAAATAATATCGACAGCTATGAAATCAGGCTATATTTTGCCGATGGATATACTGGAACGAATCAACCGGGGAAAAGAATTTTCTCCGTTGAAATTGAAGGGGATACATTACTCAAAGATTTCGATATCGTCGCTGAGGCAGGATTTATGGTGGGAATGATGAAATCTTTTGTCGTGCCTGTGATTGACGGGAATATTGATATCAACTTTATTCAGGGCCCGTTGAGTACCCCGCTGGTTAACGGAATTGAAATTCTGGGAG
>JAGQVA010000147.1 GCA_020438265.1 Bacteroidota bacterium | reverse complement strand
AGACAGTTTACAAGTTTTCATTTTAAAAACTGGTTGATTGTTGAAATAAAAATGGTAAGCAGATCAGGGCGGCCAACCCTTGATTGAAAAAGCGCTTTTACTGGTTCATATATCTTTTCGTGATGAGAAAAGAAGCATGTGTTCGTTCATGCAGATTAAGTACGCCGGGAGATGAAGGATAACTTGTAAATCTGTATCATCTGCTTGTAGAATAGTCTCAGAGGAGAAAAAAAAGTTTGGATTATTGTCTCAAATATGGAAAACAAAAAAAGCATAAGTTACTGACAAACAGATATTTATGCGTTTTATTTGACGAGATTTTGTTTTTTGGGCTATTTCATATAGAAAAATGAATCAGCAACATAATATCATAAATCATGTGTGACTTCTTTACATTTTTTCCTAATTTGCTATACTCATGAAGCAGATCAAACTATTCTTTAACAGCCTTTACAGCCTCTATGTCATCGTGCTGTTTTTTGTTTTTATACCCCTGGTGCTGGTATATTATATACTGGTTGCTGGTTTTCCCCGCAACAGGAGAATGCGCCTGATTTTTAAATGTCATAAAGTATGGCTTCATACCTGGGCGTTTTTGTCTGGTATTAAGTTAAATACAGTTGGACATGATAAAATTGATCCTGACCAGACGTATGTATTCCTGCTGAATCACAGGAATATGTTTGATATGATCCTTGCGGGGTCCTGTATCCAGCATGCTTTTCAGCCACTTGTAAAAAAAGAATTGTTTAAAATCCCTGGTTTAGGCTGGTTATTTGCCATGGCTTCAGTTCCTGTTAACCGTTCAAGCCCTGAGAGCCGAAAACAGAGCTTTGATCTGATGATGCAACGCATACAGGAAAAAACATCTATTCTGATTTTCCCGGAAGGTACCCGTAACCGCACTCCGGCTCCCCTGAAAGCCTTTTATGATGGAGGTTTTCGGCTGGCCATTATGAATGAGATTCCGGTTGTTCCTGTCGTTTTGATTGATCTGGCACAGCTTCAGCCGGTAGATACCTTTCGTGTTTATCCCGGCACAGTTTCTCTCCATTTTCTGGACCCTATTTCTACAGAAGGAATGACTGAAGAGGATGTAGAACCTCTCAAAAAGCGGGTTTACGACATAATGGAGCGGTTTATTCTGGAGAATGACAAGTTTTTCAGGGAGGAAATGTTAACTGGAAAAGAGTAAATTGAGTACATAAAATCTTAGCATAAATCAGAATATCCATTGACAAAGAATTTCGTACACAGAGTTTTTGCCATCTTTTTTAGCTAAATACTAATAATATTGCCGGATTTTTATATTTTTGTTACGTATTTCTAAAATAATTTCCAGACTCTATGAAACTGCTGAAACAAGGTATCAAAGATCGTTATGTAGTGATTAATGAGAAAAAAGATATCGTTACTTATCTTCCTCAGGGAAAAGACAGGAAATACAGCAACCCCGAAGAGAAAGTCCAACTGGAAACCTTTCTGGACCTCATTTACAATTATGATTATCCCGCTGAAAAACTGCGTGTTTGTGAAAAAGTAAAAATTGGTTCCTCTACCAGAGAGGCCGATATTGTCGTTTATCGCGACCGGGAATGTAAAGATCCCCTGGTTATCGTAGAGTGTAAAAAAAGAAGCGTCTCTAATTCCATTTTCACTGAGGCCATCGACCAGGGATTTTCTTATGCAGCCGTGACAAATGCCGAATATGTATGGGCTACTTCCGGAGATAAAAATGCGCATTTTGAGGTCATGCATGATGCCATCCACGAGAGAGAGATTAATAAAATAGACCGTATTCCCAAACACAAGGAAGAAGCCAGGTTTGGATATAACCTGAAAAGACGAATTCGTTCTGCCTTGCGAAGGCCCGTTTTTTCGGACACCATGCTTTTTTCTACTGTTTTGGTACTCTGTACCCTGGTTCTGAGTAAAATGGCAGTGGAGTTTCATTCCAATATTTTTCAAGCCACGAAGTTTCTCTGGGAAAAACACGGAATGGATTTTAACTGGATATTTAATGCCATTGCGCTTACTGCAACCCTTGTGAGTATGATCTTTGGAATGATATTCATGCGAAGCCATAACTTTTTCAGGGCATCCAAAATCAAGCGCAGAATAACCCTGTCCATTATTGCTCTCATCCTTTTTGTGCCAGTATGGTATGTAGGAGAATCCATGAGCGATCCTAATTGGTGGACATGGAGTAATTTTCAGGCCAGAAAGCATCCTATCGTGATTTATCTCTGGCCTTATGTAAAATCTATGCCCATTCAGTTTCTGGCTATATATGCGATGATTTGGCTGATGGGAAGAGGGAAAAATAAGGCATAAGAGCCAATTAGCGACACAAAATGATATTTTCTTACATAGGTAGCAAAATTGCTTCTTTTCTCAGAGGGTTTACTATTTACGCAAAAAAAGCTATTTTTACACTTTGGTAAAATTTCTGCATATAAGGTCAATGACTTAAGGAAGATCATAACCATTCTCATAAATATTTTCTCTCTATACAAATTTCTATGGAATGGTCCTCAAAAAAAATAATCTTACCTTTATTATTTAGTTGAATTTATATATAAAGGTTTTTAACTTTTTAAAAAAGCCCTTTAGGATATCCTAAAGGGCTTTTTTCATTGTATCCAAAGACTCCTTTCCAAATTCTTTATTACCCTTTAAAAAAAGTTGAAAAAAAATTTACCAATTCAGCCATCACATTCAACCATTCTTACAGTCATAGCTACCATTTGATCATTTTTGGCATTAATGCTTACAAAAGTGGGGACCTATTTTGGCATCATCGGAACGATATTTGGATATCTATCCGACGTAAGCGATTAAGCAATTAAGTTATTTGACATACTGATTTTTACCAGCAATAAAAACGTGGCTAGGCTGATGCTTTCAAAATGAGAGGTCTGTTTAGTTTTAGAGCAAGGGCTGGGGTTGATTCTGCCAACGGTATGGAGTCCCCCGGTTTTTTAGAGCAAGGGCTGGGGTTGATTCTGCCAATGGTATGGAGTCCCCCGGTTTTTTAGAGCAAGGGCTGGGGTTGATTCTGCCAATGGTATGGAGTCCCCCGGTTTTTTTCAGAAAGCCACGGATGATTATCAGAATCATCCGTGGTTTTTTCTTTTATAAGATCAGGTATTCGCCGAGATAGCCTTTTTCAGGTGGGTTACTGTTTCTTTCACTTCATTATCATCACTAACCAGTAAAAGCTGGAAACATTGGTCTTCATCAGGAATCTTTAAGTCCAAATCTTTAATTGCAGATTCTGATAAGGCTTCGAGCAAAGTCGTTTCCACAATCGGAATCAATACTTTTTTCAATCCCGAATCCAGTAAGTTATCCAGGTATTCAAGCGCATTTGCACGCAGGTCCATGTGTTCACTCTGAATATTTTCATAAATAGGCAGAATATCCTCAGGCGGGTATTTCAATCCTAAAAGCCGGAAAATTCTCTCCAGATTGGTATTAAGCCTGGACTCTAAAAGGTTTATGAGGTTTTGTCGCAGCGCCTGCACCTCGTTTATTTTAGGAGAGCTACGTTTCTTACTGTTGACATGATTCTGTACATAAAGAATAGTCAGGGTATCCTGGTAAAGGCGGGCTTCATCGAGGATGTATTTCATTACTTCTTTATCCCTGAAATACAAATATTGATACTGAACTTTTAATTGATTCAGGGCGCGCAATGCTGATAAGCGAACCTTTGCACTGGTGTGTTTGAGCAGGGATAATAAGAGGTCTACGGAGGGTTGTGTGCCAAAATTCTGTGCGATGAGTGTGATCTGCTGAATGATTTCAGGCTGGCTTTTATCGTCCTGAATATAATCGGAAAGTGGAGCGATGATTTCTTTTCCATATTTAATCAGCGACCTTCGGGCTTCTGAAGCAAAATCAGGGAAAGCCATGTACTGAATCAGGCCGGGAATAAAATAATTATCAAGACTATCACCAGCTGATAAAATAGCCTGTTTGACTACATCAGGGTTGGGATCTTCTAAAAACTGTTCAATGGCCGGGAAAAAATCGGAAATGCGGGCAAGCCCCATTGCTTTAAGCGCTCCTATTTTATAAAAATCTTTACGGCTGGGACTGTCTATTTCCTTTAATTGATAAAGCACCTGCCAGATTCTGTTTTCCAGATCATAGCTTCCTTTCAGAATGGGGTTGGTCCGGCTTTCTGCGGCCAAACTTACCAGGGCAGCCAGACTTATATGGTAATCTTCATGATTGAGAAAATCATTGACCAACTGGCTGGATTGAGATCTTTCATGAACAATCAGGTAATCAAAAGCAGCAATTTTCACTCCCTGATTACTATGTCGGGTAAATGGCAGAATTAATTCGCTTAGATTGAGTTGTTTAAAAAAATAAAGCACTCTGATTGCCTCTATTTGGACAGAAACAGAAGGATGCGTGAGTAATTGAATAACAGAATCAGAGAGACGATCATCTGGCTGAAGTTTCAGTTTCTTTAACACATAGAGAATCTGACTTTCAGAACCCGATTCCAAAACCTTTTTCAGACTACCCAATACTGAAGTGTTGCTTAAATCGAGGTCAAGATCCTCCTCAGGGTTTCTTTTGGCCAGATTATGCCGAAAGGCGTGCAAATACGTCTGGCGCACTTTCATCACAAAAAACAACCAAAGCCCAATCAGTGGAATGATAATCAAACTGATAAAATACGCCTTCAGGTCCAGCCCGTTAACCACAAAAATCAGAATGATCCCACTGATTCCCGTGGCAATGCTGTCGACGACTACATCAATAAAGGTTTTTGTCTGATTTTTAATTTCGCCTGGTACCGGAAGAGCAAGCAATTCCACAGAAGCTTTATTTACAGATTGTTTCAGACTGCCATCGCCCATCTTGATAAAAATAGCAGCCCATAACTCTGGAGCAAAAAACACGAAAACTGCTCCCAGTAAAATGGTAAACGGAAGGAATAATAATGAGCTTCCAATCCCGAAGGTACCTACAATTCTTCGGGTGAGGATTAATTGGACAAGAAGAGAAATGACATTAAAATTGGAAAACCAGAATCCAAAAAAGGCGGTAAGTTCATCCGGATCCTGAATCTTATCCGCTGCAATTGCACTAAACTGATAGTCAACGAGTTTTGCTACAATAACACTAATACCGATAATAGAAGCCAGAAAAGAAAGGTGAGCTGATTTTCTGATTAATTTAAAAGGATGGTCGGTATTGGCAATTTTTTTTCTCCGTTGAAATTTGGTCTGGACCTTCACTACATTTTTTTCCCAGATAAAAGTAGTAATAGGTATACATAGCGCAAGCATTCCAGCCCCAATGAAAATCAGGTTTTCACTACCCAGCGCTTCTGCCAGAATAGTCGTCAGATAACCACCAAAAATTCCACCGGCAATCGCTCCAGATCCGATAAAACCAAATAATCTTTTTGCCTCACGGGCATTAAAAACCACATTGGCAATAATCCAGAACTGAGAGGCAGTAAGTACACCAAAAACGGCTACCCAGATGTAAAATGCATATAAAACCCATCCTCCAACTGCATTAAATTTCAGTAAAATACCAAAGAGGATAAAAAGCAATACTGAAACAAAAAGGGTAGTGAGGATAATTCGGTTTAGAGGTGTTTTGCCTAATAACCGGGTGTAAATCGTAGAGAAAATCACTGCAACGATCGCTACCAGGACAAAAGTGACGGGTAATTTTTGTACTCCTATCTCCGAAAGAAATAATCCATTGACAGTGGGTTTGACCACCAGTAGAGTAGAAATAATGAGGAAAATATTGAGCTGCATCAAAAAAGCTCGTTGCCCTTCCCCTTCCCGAATGTCAAAAACTTGCCTGATAAATGTTTGCAGGGATTCTCTCATGAATTTGTCCGGTAATTAGGCATAAATATAAGAACTTCCCGGACTATCAATCAATTTCGAGAACACGTTCAGCGACATTAATCATTTTTCGAATGATTTGCTCACCATCAGGAGACTCAGTCAGGGCGACCAGAATATAACGACGCTTGGGATCCTTTCCCCAAACCAATACAGAATCCGTATGAAAATTTCCCCACGAACCTGATTTTCGATACACTTTCGCTTTAGGTGCTACCTGATCCAGGGTATTGACAAATTTGTGGTGCAAGGCCGGATCGTCCATAATATCCAGCATTTGACGGGAGCGGTCGCGGTTGACCAGTTCACCCATAGCCAATAAATAATAAAAACGGCACACTTGAGATACTGTGGCCGCATGGCTTAATCCTTTGATTGGATCTGGATGTCTTTGACCGGAAGATGCATATCTTTTTCCTACCCATAATCCCCCTCCATATTCTTTATCATACAGCTCATACCTGGGATCTGTTAATACTTCTTCAATTTTATCATATCCCAACCTGTCTATCATTCGGGTAGAAGCCTGATTATTGGAATAACAAATCATCGCATTGAGGTCTTCCGTTATTTCGGGCGTTTCGCGTAGTTCTCCTTTATCAAAGGCATCCATAGCTGCCAGTAGAATCGCGATTTTGGGAAGACTGGCTGCATACATCATTTCATTTCCATTGACCCGTGCAAATTTAACCTGATCCGGATTTTGTAAATTTACCAGGCCAACGGCTAATTTTTTCTCGCTAATCAATTTTGCCCATTCAGGATTTTTTCTAAGCTCGCGAAGAAGTTTGTTTTCAAGTCTTTCGTCGACCATCGATCGCAGAGGCTTGATATGCAGGCCATCTTTGTATAATGGTAAATCATTATAATAACCAGACTCACTCTGAGCAGAAAGCGACAGGGAAACGATCATCAACAGAGACCATAAACTCCCTTTTAATTTTTTTTGCATTTTTTCTTTTCTCCATATAATTTAAAAGTATCAAGACCTGCATTTTTTTACAAAGCCACATCATTGAAAAATATGCCAAATATATCACTTTTTTCAGTGACTCATGTAGCATTAGTAGTCTTAATATCAAACCTTTAACGAGGGCTTTAGAATATTGTTGAGATGCAAAAAAAAATATTTTCTTTCCTCATTTTCGCCTCATTTTTTACGCTGATTTGGGCGCAAAAAATGACGCCTGCGCAGGTAAAAACGCAGGTAGAAAAATACAAAACCGACGTTCGTGGACCCTATCGGGACATCCGCTGGTTTTGTAAAGATGGCACAACTGTAGCACCACAAGAGCGCTGCCCTGACCCCGGAGGCGTACAACGCGCCCGTTACAAAGATGAAGTCATTGCCCTGGGCAAATCCAACCATATTTTCCTGGGACAAATTCTTTCAACTACGCCCAACGAAGATTTTTGGGACGCAACATTTGACCATTCCCGGCTGAAGCAATATCAGCTCGAAAAATATCTGCGAACCATCGATAATGGATGGGTTTTGCGAAAAGGGCAATATTATCGCGGGGCTTTTCAAATAGAGGACGAAGAAACCTGGGGAATCAGTTTTTTCTCCTGGCTTTTGAATAAAAATGATCCGTTGGAAAAACATTTTTTCCTTGTGAGACAAGCTGCTAAAGATATTCCGCATCGCGGAGATGATAATAAAACCCTCAGTGTCAGAGCCGTTTCAAAAGCCATTTCGGATGAATACCCGGCTTTTATGGATTTGCGGGTAAAAATTCACGGCCAGCCCGAAGCTGCTGATATTCCCAATGTAAAAGCGTTTCGCCAAAAGCATGAAAGTAAACTCAGCTCCGATCTGAAGAAAAAATTTGATCAGCTGATTGCTGATATGGAATCTGTTTACCGTCCGGTTGATTTGACAGAACTAAACCGTTTTATCAAAGTTTTACCTAAAGAAGCTCAAATCACTCAATCTCTCCAGGATTTTGTCAAAGATTTTCAGAAGGAACAAGACCGACAAAAACGAGCCAGCGCGATTGCTGAAAAACTGGTAGAAATTCGCGCTGCAACCCAGGTCGTTAAAGGCCCGAAATCCCGGTTAGCATTACTTGATCTGTCAAATGCGCTGGAAGAATTATTTTTTGCTGATGTGAATCAATGGAATCCCGAAACAGTGGATGAAGCCATGGAAAAAATTTGCTATTCGAGTATGGCTGCAATCGGGACAGGGTTAATCGAAGCATGGGAGTGGGAAAAACTGGAGCCGGTTTTGACTGAACCTGATGCAGAAAGTCTGACACTCTCAGAGCTGACTATTTTTCTGGACAGAGCGAGAGGACTGATTGAATGGGGCACAGGCATGGTGAATGGAAACTATAAAGAAGTAGTCAACCTGTACGGAGAATTTGAACCCATGGCTTTTGGCTTTTTTGATGACAGGATTCGCGGTTCGGTTTTATTACCGCTGGGTGATGCTGTAGGAGAATTGGGAAATTTTGTTTCCCGCCAATCCAATCTTTCCAATAAGGTGATGGAACTGACGAATCAAAGTACTTTCCGTGGGCTGAATCCTGGTTTTGCCCTGGGTGAACTGGAAGTAATTATGGAGAATGAAGATCAGGTAGAAGTTTCCAAAGATAAAATCTATGTCTTTCAGCATCCACCTTCCGACCTGAAACCCGTTGCAGGAATTCTGACGGTATCTGAAGGGAATATGGTTTCTCACGTTCAGTTGCTGGCGCGTAACCTGGGAATTCCCAACGCAGTGCTTTCCATTCAGAACATGGGCGAATTGAAAAAATATGCTGGTAAAAAAGTCTTTTACGCAGTTTCCAATCGCGGGACGGTGATCATGAAACCTGAGAGTGAAATGTCTGAAACGGAGAAAAATCTTTTCGTAGTAAAAACCCGCAGCGAAGAAAGAATAACAGTTCCCATCGAGCGAATGGATCTTTCGCAAAATACAGTACTGAATATGCGTCAGGTAAATGCTGCATCTTCCGGAAAAATCTGTGGGCCAAAAGCCGCGAATCTGGGACAACTCAAGCAGATTTTTCCTGATCATGTGGTTGAAGGACTGGTGTTGCCATTTGGTGTATTTCGCGAACACATGAATCAGACCATTCCAGGTAAATCTCAAACTTACTGGCAATTTCTCAATCAAACCTTTGAGAAGGCTGAAGAGATGAAAAAAGGCGGAAAAGGAGAAACCGAGATTGAAACCTATGTACTGGGACAATTAGAAATTCTGAGAGGAGAAATCAAAAAAATGCCTCTTCTCCCTTCTTTTGTGACTGATTTGGAAAATAAATTTATCTCTGTTTTTGGCAAAAAGACAGGACAGGTTCCCGTTTTCCTTCGCTCCGACACCAATATGGAAGACCTGAAAGACTTTACCGGTGCGGGGCTCAACCTGACAATTTTTAATGTGGTGGACCGCGAAAAAATCATTCAGGGAATTAAGGACGTATGGGCTTCTCCCTATACAGAGCGTAGCTTTAAATGGCGTCAGCGTTACCTGCTCAATCCGGAAAACGTATTTCCTTCCATTCTCATCATTCCAAGTGTGGATGTTGAATATTCAGGAGTA
>JAGQVA010001488.1 GCA_020438265.1 Bacteroidota bacterium | reverse complement strand
AAAAATCAGATAAACACCCCAGGTAGATTCCAGGTCAAAATTCAAATACTGATTTACCCATAACCCCATAAATGCGGGTTTGAAAGCCATTAAAAGCATTACTGCAAGCACCATTGCCACCAGGGCAGTAAGGATTGACTCTGTTAAAAACTGTAAAATCAGATCCCGGCGGGTTGCCCCTCCCACTTTTCGCACACCAATTTCCTTAGCGCGGGTCAGAGAACGTGCAATGGAAAGATTTGCGTAATTCAAACAGGCTGAAATCATAATCACCAGCGCCAACAATCCCAGTATATAATACCCTTCTATCGGCATGCGAAAACTCGTCGGATTTCCTACAAATCTTCCCGGGGTAATCTGAGTCAGTTTTTGCGGAATAAAAGCCGCGCCAGTGGGTTGATTATCCCTATCCAGGAGTTTATTGGCAGTAATTTCATTTAACGCAATTGCCAGATCCTTCTCTTTTTTTCCTTCTTTGAGCATGACATAATTATAGACCATGCTATTATTTCGCCAGTTATCAGTCAGATCAGTAATTTTCCTTTCCTGAATCAATCGATCTCGCGTCGCCACTGACATTAAAACATCAAACTTCAAATGAGATTTATAATCCAGATCTGCCAATACCCCGGAAATAACTAAATCTCCCCAATCAACCGGTTCAGAATTCACCCCTCCAATATCCAGATGCAGCAAACCTAAATCCGTAAAAGACACAGTCTTACCTATCGCATTTTGCCAATCATCAGAACCAAACAGTTTTTTAGCCAATGGAGCTGAAATCACCATCGTATTGGGTGCAGATAAAGCTTGTTTTTCATTTCCAAAAGCCAACTCAAAACTAAAAACGTCAAAGAATGAAGGTTCAGCAAAAAATCCCCGCACAGTCAGGATTTTCTGATTATAGGTAACATCCCCACCTACCTTCCTGATAATCTGAGTCGTATTTTCGACAATAGGGTAATTATTTTTCAGTTCTGAAGCCAGAGGATACTGCGAGGTTCCATTAGGAATGGGAAAATCATTATCTCCCACCAGTACCCGGTACACCCGCTCCTTATTCTCGTGAAATCGATCGTACTGTTTTTGGTTGACAAGCATCATGATAATCAGCATACACACCGACATCGAAACAGCCAGACCAAAAATATTAATGGTTGAAAAAGCCTTATACTTCAGAATATTTCTAAAGCCCGTTTTAAAATAATTTCTAAACATACTGTAATTCATT
>JAGQVA010001487.1 GCA_020438265.1 Bacteroidota bacterium | reverse complement strand
ATGTCCTTTCTCGTTTGTAAATAAGTCTCATGTTCACTGGGAGAGTCAATTAATGAGAATTTGGTATTTGGAAAATAATAATCATAAATCGGCTTGGTTCTTTGCCAAAAATCGGTCGATTGAGATTTGTCCAAATGCCAGATGAGAGCAACGGAGCCATCAGGTTCCAACAGATGGGAGATCTTGTTGAGACCTGGCTCTTTTTTAATCCAGTGAAAAGCCTGAGCAGAGACTGCCAGTTGAAACTTTTGAGGGGTTTCAAACGCTTCAAAGGGCAGATTCACGATTTTTACGTCAGGAAAAGCTTTTGTATTACGAGCCGCAATTTCCGCCAGTGCGCTCCCTTTCTCAACAGCGGTAATACGGAAACCCGCTTTTAGCAAGTCAAGGGTAATCTGACCAGTACCACATCCTATTTCCAGGATATCAGCTCCGGGAGCCAAACCTGTCAGGTCGATCAGCTCTCGGATTAATTCGCCGGGATACCCCGGACGATATTTGTTATATGCCTCGGCCTGGTTATCAAATACTTTGACTAGCTTATCCCTTTCCTGCATAAAAATGGGGATTATTTAGGCTTAGAGGGTCGATTGAGCGTAATTTTCTATTTCATCATTTTCTCAAAAGCTTCCAGCCAGGCAGCAGCCATCAAATGCCCTCCGGCAATGGAAGGATGTACTCCATCGGGACACCAATAGGAAACCGGAGCAATTTTCAAAGCCTCATCAAAGATCTTTTGGTAAGGAAGAAAGGAAGCACCGTAGTCCTTAGCGATAGCAGCAGCAGCGGCTCGGTATTCAGGGAAAATTTTCCATTTATCGTTGATGGCAGTTCCTCCGGCAACAGCGAAAGGTTCTCCCATGATCAATTTCACATTGGGGAGTGCTTTTTTCGTTCTGTCCAGCAGCTTGCGCAAATCTGTTTCATACACCTTGACTGTTCCGTCATAATTCCCGGAAAGGGTATGCCAGAAATCATTCACGCCAATCAGAATACTGAGCACATCAGGTTTGAGATTGAGACAATCATCATCCCAACGGTCAGCCAATTGAAAGACCTTATGCCCACTGATCCCACGGTTATAACATCGGATATTTTTGGTAGGGTGTCCTCCCAATAACTGAGAAACAATCTGAAAAACATATCCCGAACCCAGTCCCTGAGCCTGATTGGCATAGTACTGAGCGCGGTCGCGTCGGGCATCCGTGATCGAGTCTCCCTGAAACATAATCGTCA
>JAGQVA010001486.1 GCA_020438265.1 Bacteroidota bacterium | reverse complement strand
GACCTACACCATAGGATTTTGCGCCCATAAGTTCGGCTTCATCGTCAAAAAACTGAATTCGCCCAAATCTTCGGTCTGGTATATGTTGGGAAGAAGGATTGATGTAAATTTTTCCCGAAACAGAATTCCCGCTGAGAAATAGAATATTCAATCCCTGATCTCTGGCATAACTGAGATTTTCCAGCATGTCCTGTGTCCAGTATTCATCATGACCAACAGAAAGAAAACCTTTGGCTCTCGATAATCCTTCCCGATCCCGATGCGTGTCGAGATTGGAAATATAACTGACGTCATAGCCATGTTCTTCCAGCCAGTAAACCAAAGGAAATTCCCAAAGTAAAAACTCTCCGGAACCATTCACCAATGGCTGCATATCCACAGGCAAGTGATTGACATAAAAAGTATAAGGACGATCAAAACTCACTTCCGGACCAACATCGGTGTACCAGGGAGTGCGGCCCCATTCTGGTTCCCAGTCGTAAAGTGATCGCCATTCCGGCCAGCGGTTATATGCCTGCCAGGTAAAATCAGAACATTGAAAAAGGAAATCTGCCTTTCGGTTATCTTTGACAATGAAGATAATATAACTCTGCCAGCCGCCTTCGGCTGCGGTTAATTTTCCCAGATACACGCCACTTAGCCAATCATCAGGAATCACCAGTTGAACACTTTCCTCCCAGTTACATTCTTTTACGTTCTTCTCTCCATCCTCCGGAACAGGTTGCATTTTGCCTTCAAAAAGCCCCAAAGATTTTACAAGCCTTCCTCCTTTCCCTTCATAATAACCCATGCGAAATATGTCCAGACTGAAAGCTGATACAGGATCTGTACTGACAAAAATTCTGAGAGTATCACCTGCGCTGATACTGGTATGGGAGCAGTATCCCTCTATCTCCCGGGCATGACAAAAGGAAGTTTCTGTCCAGGGTTGAGCAGTCGTAGTGGTTAAGGTACATGTATCGGTGCGCACTTTGGTTAATTGCCAGTCCGTTGTGCCTGACTGTTGGTTTTCCTTTAGAATAAGGGACTGATCTGATTGATTCTGTAGTTGATTGCATGAAAGAAGCAAACAGACATTGATAAAAAGAATTCCGAAAGAGTAAAGCGTATGCATAGCCTTGTTAGTGAGGGTAAGGTATGATGATCAATAAGTTAGTGCTTTTTTGGAGATTATTAATCATTATCACGACTGATTTTCTTTCACTTTAGACCTTCCAGGTTTTCAAAACCTGGAAGGTCTTTAGGCAG
>JAGQVA010001485.1 GCA_020438265.1 Bacteroidota bacterium | reverse complement strand
CCAAAGTCTCTGCTTCAATATCATTTTCGTCCAGATAAGTCTGCAATTTCTCATCATCAATTTCTGCCTGGGATTTTGGCGCACTGCTTTCTGTTTCTCCTCCTTTTTTGTCGGAACAAGCACTATTTCCTAAAGAAACGATTGCTGTTATAAGAAGAATAAGATGTATTTTTTTCATTGTTTTTTTGTTTTGTGTTACAAAGTTAGAAATAATTCTGATTAGATGGTTTCCTATATCCTATTTCCTTTAGATGTTCTATTGCCCTGCTGGCATTTGGCTTTCCTTTTGATTGCTGCATAAATGTTTCAACGACTTGGCTTAAAATATCAAAATCCCCTTTTGCCTTTAAGAGTGTGGTTAGATATTTAAACCTGCCTATCTCCGTAGTACCGGCATAGCTCTCATTCATCCACCCGTTTATTAAGCCTTCATCAGACAAGTGTTTATTTATTTCAGGCACAATAATACTTTGAACAGTTTCAATTACATTAGAAATAATGCCAAACAAGTTGTCTGATGTACTGACATTCCACCAATAATCAGGGCTACCGGGCATAAAACTCCCAACCCTTGCTCTCCAATGACACTGTTCAACTTCCGGTTTTGCTGAACTATTATAGCCATATTGTAACCGCCCCAAAACATCGGAATAGATGCCAAAATTGATTGTAAATTTGACTATGTCTTTCGTGCTTTCCTTGCTTTTTTGAAAGTTCACAACCCCATAATTTTTAATCGCTTCTAAGTAAAAGCTGTTTCCTTTTTTACTAAACCCCATTGGTTTTAATATGGGGGTTAATGAATTAATAAGTTCTTTAAATATGTCCATTTTACTTTATCAATTTGTGGGTTTTTTAACTAACAGTACAGGATAGCCATTTGCAGCAAGCCAAGCATCTTTCAATCCTTGCAAAGGAAGGTAACGAGAACCACCTACCCCAAAACGATAATAATCTGAAGCAAAGTACTAATCTGAAAGATAATAAAAAGGTATATCAGCCCAATGATCTCTATCAGTAAGACCTATGTAAAAAATTTCTTTTTTCTTTCCCGGTTTCCTTTCAAATTCGTATATTTTAAGCATGAGTGAACTGCAAAAACAAATATTAACCCTCTCACCAGACCAAAAATTAGAATTGATTTCCTTTATTGCAGCAGCGTTAAAGGAGGATCAATTGTTTCAGTTGGCAGTTGATAGAAAAAAGGCCATAAAAGAAGGAGAAATGAAGTTTTTGACAATAAAAAAAATAAAAAAG
>JAGQVA010001484.1 GCA_020438265.1 Bacteroidota bacterium | reverse complement strand
TATTGTCCCAATTGCTCTCTGAAAAGCTCCAGAATTCCCTGTTCGTGGATATAACTTTCTCCATTTTTTAGGCTTTCAATTTTTCCGGGATCTACATCCACGCCAGTCACGCGAAATCCTTTATCAGCCAAAGCGACAGAAAGGGTAAACCCTACATAGCCCAATCCCACGACTACCACATGACGGTGAGAAGCCACTCTTTGTTCCCAAAGCTGATGATATTCAATAATTCTCACAGGCTTCTGCGCTTCATCCACCATCACTACTTTCTCCAAAAACCGAGAGCTTTTTCGGCCTTTGGTTTGCAGCTTATCCGGAAGCGCCTTGATGATATCCTTATAAGAATAATCTGCCGGAAAAAAGATCGGATCTTTTTGCATGACTTCACCGACGGTCAAATCATAAGAGCCATATTTCACAGCGGCTCTTCGGAGGTCGCCATTGGTAATGGTACCAATGAGAATGCCTTCAGCATCAACAATCAGGGCGATTCCAGCCGGCAATCCGCTTTTCACAGCCTCATCCTGTTTTTTCAGCATTTCCAGCAGAGGAGTTTCAGCCGAAAAACAGAGAGATTCCAAAGAAGTATATGAATGTATTTCAGGCATATATTTGTTTGAGTTTCTTTTGAATAATCCAATCGGCAGCTACTTCAAAACCATTGGTAGTCGCCTGATTGAGATGATTGATGAGTTCATTTATTTGATTTGTTTGACAAATTTCGTTGATGGTATTCAGGATTTTTTCCACTGAAGGATCAGCCCCCAGATCTATTCCATAGCCCATTTTTTCTACCTGACGGGCGTTGTGCGTCATTTCCTTATTTCCCGATTCATAAAACATCAGCAGCGGTGTACTGGCCGTTACGCAATCCGTCAGCGTACCAATTCCCGGCCTGGCCAAAACCAGATCACAGGATTGAAAGTCTTCCGGCTGGAAATAAAAGGGGCTTAACTGTGGATTTTCAGCCTTTTTCTCATAAAGCTGATGAGGAATCACAAAGTGAAAATTTTCAAAATCAGTTATATGATCCAGAAGCCAGTTGGTCAGTCCAAGTCCTTCGTCAGAAACACCTGTTAACAAACCAATTTTCAGCTTTCCACCATTCCAGGAAGGTTTTATGAACTTAGGCGATTGTCCAAACCAGGGAATAATGATTGGATGGGCCAGTTTTTCTACCACTGGCATGACCATTCCCTTTACACAAATCATCTGAGGATGAGCGGTTTCCATCACAGAAATTTCCTCTTTGGCAAAAC
>JAGQVA010001483.1 GCA_020438265.1 Bacteroidota bacterium | reverse complement strand
AATCGCATTCATTAATTCTTCATTTACACGCCTTAAACTATCTACATTTCTCAGGTAAGGTTTATTGAGTAAAGAACGAGCAGACCGATTTAACAGCTGTATTTCTCCTTCCTCATCAAACCCCAGAATAGACGTTCCAATATGGTCCACGACCTCTTTCAGGTAAAAATGGTTAAATTCTCTTTCATTGCGCAAATGATGAAAAGTACCCATAATTTTTTGATAAATGGGCTTGAACGGGTCTTTGGGATGATTTTCTGAATAGGTATTGGAATAATCATTTTGCTCAATAGCCAGGAGAAATTGCGATAGCTCGCGATAGGATTTTTCGATATAATAGATCAGATTCAGGATCAATACAATATCAATCAGAACAATCCAGACTGCCAAAAGCCAAAAGCTGGTTTGAGAGAGAATATAAATCGCAGCATATCCCAGTCCCAGAACAGCCACCAGCCGGATGAGGATTTGTATCCTGAAGTGTTTGTAAATCATACAGCAATATAATTATATTCACCCCATAAAAGGGAACCTGAATGAATGACGACAAAGCCGAATTACTAAAAAATCAGCTTTCTCAAAAATATGATTTATCTTTTTTTGACCTCACCCTGGGAGATCAGATATTTCACCTTACTTCGGTGAATAATATCGATGACCTTTATGAGGCCCTGGTTGAGAAGGGACCTGAGCATGAAGATGTCCTGGATGAGAGAATCCCATATTGGGCTGATCTCTGGCATTCAGCGATTGGGATGGCGCAGTATATTATGGAGAAGGAGGATACATTTGAAGGGAAAACCGTTCTGGAAATTGGTTGCGGACTGGGACTGGCGGGAGTAGCTGCTGCCCGCCGGGGCGGCGAAGTTATTCTGACGGATTATCTTCCGGAAGCGTTGGAAGCTGCCGAACTGGTTTGGCGAATGAACCTTCCCACAGAGCCGAATCTTCAGATCCTTGATTGGCGGGAGCCTGATGAAAAACTACAATCAGATATATTGCTCGCCTCTGACGTTGCTTATGAAGCCCGAAACCTGGAACCATTGCTTCATGCTTTCAGGACATTGGTAAAACCTGGTGGGAAAATTTTACTCAGTGAACCGGGAAGACCTTTGGGAAAAGAATTTTTCACTTCGATTCAGCCTTATATACGCAAAGCAGAAGTGATTTCTGTTGCTTTCAAAGGCTTTTTAACAAAGGTGAATGTGGTGGAATTGTGTCTTTAGACACGATAAAGTTTTTAAAACAGACCTGGCAGGTTTTG
>JAGQVA010001482.1 GCA_020438265.1 Bacteroidota bacterium | reverse complement strand
CAGCGTAGCTGAATTCTATGTTTTCTCTCTTTCAAGCAATTAAAAATTCGTAACAACCTCTCGAATCGCCTCTGTAATCTGATCCGTTTCAATCAAAAAACCATCATGCCCATATTTGGACTGAACCTCCACATACTCGGCTTTAGGAATATGTCTGGCGAGAAATTTCTGTTCATCTACCGGAAAAAGTACATCCGATTCAACGCCAATAACCAACGTTTTCGCTTTTATTCGATTCAGAGCTGCTTCAACTCCTTCCCTACCCCTTCCTACATGATGAGAATCCATTGCTTTGGAAAGGGTCCAATACGCAAAGGCATGAAATCTTTTTGCCAGTTTTTCGCCCTGATACCTCTGATAGGAAGAGGCCCGAAAATCATTATATACATCCGGATTATTTTCTGATTGTGTGCCTACATAAGCGGCATAATTACGATAGGAAAGCAATGCGACAGACCTGGCTGCTTTCATTCCGATAATACCAGCGTGAGGTGCCTTTTCTTTCCACGTGGGGTCAGCTTCAATTGCCATGCGCTGGGATTCATTAAAAGCTATCCCCCAGGGAGAGTGCAGCGCGTTGGTTGCAACGGGAATTAAATAATCAAAACGGTCTGGCTCTATGATTCCCCATTCCAGAACTTGTTGTCCTCCCATCGAGCCTCCAGCCAGAATATTGATCTTTTCAATACCCAAATGCTGCCTTAACAAATCAAAACTCCCCACAATATCTCTATTGGTTAAAAAAGGAAAATCGTGGTAATAGGGCTCACTGGTTGCAGGATTGATCGAAAGGGCATTGGTTGAACCATAACAGGACCCCAGCATATTTACACAAATGATAAAGGAATCCTTTGGATCAAATACAGCGGCTTCTCCCACCATTCCTGGCCACCATTCATTCACTTTGGCATTACCGGTAAGGGCATGACAAACCCAAATAACATTATCTTTTTGTTCATTCAGCTGACCAATGGTAGAATAAGATAATTGGAACCCGGATAATATTTCACCGGATTCCAAATGATAAAGATGGCTATATGTAAATATTTCTGTTTTCATACAGGTAAGAAGATCAGAGCAGTGCCAATTCTCATGTTAGTTTTGGCAGCCTAAAAATGAAACTCTTTTCGGAAATTTCATACTAAGCCCTTCAAATTGTATTGCTCCGATCTTCTTTAAAAACAATTTAAGCACTTACAGGTTGGCCTATTTTCTCATAAGCCTGCTGAAAATCACCTATAATATCGTCAATATGTTCAATCCCTACT
>JAGQVA010001481.1 GCA_020438265.1 Bacteroidota bacterium | reverse complement strand
GATTTCTGGTTCCTAATGAAACCCTTATCATCGAGATTCGAGAGGAGATTTCCCTGATTGGATATGACATGAAACGAATCCAACATGAGATCTTTAAAACTGAAGATCCCAATCTTCAGGAATCTTTGGAAATGCTAACCGACCGTATTTCATACCTGGAATCTTTTGTTAAAAAACAGCTTGAAAATCCACCATTAATCGCTAGCCCTCAACAATGATATGCTTCCTAGATTTTATCCCAGAAAAAATAGAAGTTTTCGTCAGGCAATAAACTACGTTCTTCGTGAACAGGTCAATCATGGATTTGTAATTGCTCATAATCTAGATGGCAATTCTCCCGAAGAGTGGCTTCTTGCATTTCAGAAAAATGAAAATGAGCGAAGAAAACAAAGCGAGCGGAAGAATGCGGTTCGGTTGCGCCATATTGTTCTTCCCTGGAGTAGTAAGGATGAAGTTACCAGTGAAGCGATGGAAGATATGACCCGGCAGTTTATGAATCTGTATAATCCGCATGCAGTTTATCTGGCGGTGGCGCATGAACCGGATCAGGATCACGAGCATCCTCATGTGCATATTATTGCCGGAGGTACGGATAAGTTTGGTAGGGCGATGCACTTGACAAATAAGGATCTTCTTGAGTTAAAGCAAAAAGCTGAAGCTTATCAAAGGGAGCATTATCCTGAGTATGTTCATAGTCAGATCGAGCATGGGAAAAATGATCGTTCGAGGAGTAAGAGTCGGGATTATTGGCCTAAAAAGCGAGATGATTCTTATAAAGAGAAATTACAGGATCTCCTGGAAAAATCATTGGATAAAGCAAACTCTGAAAAGGAGTTTTTGGAGATTTTGGGATCAATTGGACTGACTCCTTATTACCGGAAAGGAAAAGCATCAGGTGTGATTTTTCAGAATCGAAAGTATCGGTTTTCCTCACTGGGGATTACTAGGGAGATGATTATGGCTTTGGAGCAGGAAAGGAATTTCCTCGAGAGAATATAATGGGCTTAGATATTGACTGACAAGAGCACCCTTGCCATCAGCTTGGGTGCGTTTTTTTAGAGGGGTTGTAGGGGCTTTCCCCTGCCAAGATGGTAACGGAGCAGCCTTTGGCGTAAAGATTATCAGTGAGGTTACGATCTTGCGGAGGGGCAGGCTCACCAGCTTCACCTTGTTGCAAGTTTGCGGGCTCTGATTGACAGTCGATAGACTGGCAATCAGGCACGGCTTACGCGCTTCATGTGAAGGTGGGGAGGATGGGGCCGACTGAGTTTCTCAA
>JAGQVA010001480.1 GCA_020438265.1 Bacteroidota bacterium | reverse complement strand
CGTTCTGGTTTTTTAAAAATGTTTTGGAGGAACCGACGCAAAAGTTAGCGACAAATGAAGCTTCTCAAACCTTTGAGCTTACAGATGGAAGTGTCGTGAATCTGAACAAAACTTCTTCGATTCGTTATTCCCAGGAAAAAGAATCAGGAGCAAGGAGAGTGCAGTTGGAAGGTGATGCCTTTTTTGATGTCAAACGCGATGAACAACATCCTTTTATCATTCAGACTCAGGGAGTGGAGATTGAGGTCCTGGGCACTGCATTTTATGTGGATTCCCGTAAGGATCAGCCTGAAATTCAGGTAATTGTGGAATCCGGATCGGTTTCAGTTACAGCCGGAGGCTCTTCAGAAGTATTAGCTGCGAATGAAAAAGCAGTATTTGTAAAAGAAAACCAGGAACTGATGAAAGTGATCAATCAGGACCCCAATTTTGCATCTTTGAAAACCAACGTCCTGAAGTTTGATTCTACCCGGATGGAGGAAGTTGTATTTGCATTAAACCGACAGTTTCGCGCCAATATTTCTCTGGAAAACGAAAACCAGAAGGAATGTTTACTGAATGGAACTTATAACAATCTTCCTCTGGATTCAATCCTGATATATATCGATGCTTATGGATTGAAACCAGTCAGAAAAGCATCAGGAATTGTCCTGACCGGAAATTGCGAATAATCCAATCTTTATAAAATTATGACTGTATGTCATTAAGAAAAACTGCAACCTTGTTGTTTCTGATTCAGGCATTGTGGCTTGGAGTATTTGCCCAAAATACGGGAAACAAAACGATTACCATTCGTGAATCCCGAATCAAAGTCAAAGATTTGCTCCAGGAAATCACCCGCCAGTCTGGCGCTGATTTTACGTTTAATCCCAGAGTGGTAGAACTGGAAAAAACAATTTCCTTTACCATCGAGGAAGGCAGTTTGAAGGAAACCATGGAACTGTTTTGCGAAAAGCTCAACCTCGGTTTTACTCAGATTGGCCATCAGATTATCCTGAAAGCAGCAGAAAAAACTCAGTCCTCAAAAAGCGAATCGTTTACTCTTTCGGGATTTTTAGCGGATCAGACTTCCGGCGATAATATGATCGGTAGTACAGTTTTTATTAAGGGAACGCAGGTGGGAGCTTTCACCAATGAGTTTGGGTATTATGCTATTTCCCTTCCGCCAGGAACTTATACCGTTGTTTATTCTCACGTAGGATATGATCGAATCACCCGGGAAATCACCCTGGATAAAAGTATCAGGCATGATATGACTCTCAATCCGAAAGCCTATGAACTCCCT
>JAGQVA010001479.1 GCA_020438265.1 Bacteroidota bacterium | reverse complement strand
AAAGCCGCGACATCACCGTAGAATGCTGGCCAAGGGACATTAATCCGAAGGAGAAAAACGCAAAACAGTATCCCGGCTGGCCGATAACCATCAACCAGATGGACAATTACAGCCGCAAAGCTGCGGCCTGGCTCCCAACCATCGAAACATTAGGAATGGTTGACCCGGTAGTGCAGGTACTGGTCGAAAGTACCGGAGAAATCGTGTATACCGTCCGAATACCGGGCGATGAGTGGAATCCTCCTGTATTTGCTCCCGGAACTTACACCTTAAAAGTGGGCGCTCCTGAAAAAGGAAATATGCAGGAAATTCGCGGGATTAAATCGGTGGAGAAAAAAGGAGGAGGAGAGCGGATTACTGTGCGTTTTTGATCAAAATCTTACCTGTGGCATCCTGCCTGGAATTATAACCGAACTTGGTATAGTTTGATTATTTGTCTATTTTGAGTTTTGATAAGAAAAGACCTTCTTATCAAAACTCTTTTCTTTTAGGCAAAAAGTCTGTACTCGTATAGAGGTATTCTATATGACTTTTTTTGATATTCAGTACTACGGTTTTCCGTTAATACTTACCATTATTTTCCTGATAAATGGTTGCTGAATTATTATGCAACTTTGCCATCAGGGTTTAATCCATTGATTTATGATCCTTAACAAGCCTTATTTACAATTATCAAAACTGGGTGAAAAGAAATATCGCCTGAGTATTTTGGCCAAAATTCCGGATAATTATGACCTGGGGCCATTTTCTGTTACAAAAGTCGAAGAAGGGGAAAGTCAGGTTTTCAAGGTTACGGCTTTGCGGATGAGTGTTCCCGGTCAAATACATGCAGGCCCCAAAGAACAGATGATCTGGCTCTATGATGTCCTGGATGAAGCCGAGATTGAAGTAAGAATAGAAACGCCTTTGATTCCCCCATTAATGGCTGGTAAGGGCAGGGAGTTGGACCTGAAAGCCAGTGAGGAAGTAGAGAGTTATTACCTGGGAAAAACGGTCGTCCTTGCTTCCAAAGCAGATGATCGTGAAGGAGATGATGAACACAATAATTCAAACCAAAATCCGCCCCCTACACCACCACCACCACCTTCTGCATAAACACAAATTCAATGAGGATTGCTTCACAGAAAATGAACATTCTAAAAATTAAGAATATCGGCGCCTTTGTCATAATGATAGGGGTGCTGATATCTTTGGTTCATGGAAAGCCTGATCCTGTTTATAATGATAATTGCCAATTGCTCGATACAACTTCTTATGAAGATGCAAACCATATTTATAAGGTTTGCTATGC
>JAGQVA010000146.1 GCA_020438265.1 Bacteroidota bacterium | reverse complement strand
CGCTGATAATCACGGCTTTATTGGGTTCAAGCTGGCGGGCAATACGATAACGTCTGTCATAATTCCAGCTATGAACGTCATAATAATCAAAGTGGCGATTATTGGCCGCATTGAGAATATCGCATACAAGTGTATTCGGACGGGTATCATCGTATTTTTCGAGATAATTGATCATGGTTTTGAGTTGATAAAAACCATTATTCCGGTTGGTCTGGACATCGGCGATTTCATTTCCCACACTCCACAAAAATATGGAGGGGTGATTCCGATCCCGCATCACAAAGTTTTTGATATTTCGGTGAGCAAAATCCTCAAAATCAGTTGTATCCACGATATCGGCCTTTCTGTCGTATTTGTCAAAAATCTCGTCAAACATCAGCAAGCCCATTTTGTCACATAGATCTAATAACTCAGGAGCAGCAGTATTATGGCTATTCCGAATCGCATTCACTCCCATGCTTTTCATGATTTCCAGTTGGCGCTCCATGGCTCGCACGTTAAAAGCAGCTCCCAAAGGACCGTGATCATGGTGAAGATTTACTCCTTTTAGTTGAACCCGTTTGTCGTTCATGTAAAATCCGTTATCAGCAGTAAACCGAATGTCTCTTACTCCAAAAGAGGAAATATAGGTATCTACCAATTTTTCTCCTTGAAAAACCTGCGTCTCAACAGAATACAAATGTGGTGAATCCAAATCCCAAAGTCGTGGATTAGAAAGAGTAATCGTAGCTTCCAGTGTGCGATTTTTCTGGGATACAATCTCATCTGAAACGGTTTGTTCGCCTACCTTCTTATTATCATCTGTAAAAATAGAATGAACGATTTTGACTTTTGTATTTACTGAAGCGTGATTATTGATGGTCGTCGCAATCAATACATCCGCATAATGAGGTTTGATAATAGGCGTGGTAATATGAGTTCCCCAGACTGCCACATGAACGGGATTCACTGCTATCAGCTGAATTTTTCGATAAATCCCCGCTCCGGGATACCAGCGGCTATCGTGTGAGCGAGTATCGGCATGTACAGCCAGAATGTTCTCTTCACCAATATTTACCAGTTTTGTGATGTCTAAAAAGAAGGAATTATACCCGTAATCCCATTTGCCAGCCAATTTCCCATTGACATATATTTTGGGGAAAGCCATAATCCCATCGCATAAGAGATAGAGGCTTTTTCCCTGATAATTTTCAGGCAAGTCAAGTTTGGTGCGATACCAGCCTTCGCCCTTCCAGGGTAGTTTTCCTGTATTTCCATCACCATCTTCAATGAATGGCTGCCCAATCGCCCAATCGTGAGGAATCGCCACATCCTCCCAGCCTGAATCATCAAATGATTTTTGGAAAGCCTGGTCTGCCTGCCCCAGATGAAATTTCCATCCTTTTGTGAGTGTGATAGTTTCCCTTTCCTGTCCAAATGAAGCAAAAATCCCCAGTAACAGACTGATTATTGTGAGTAGTATTTGCCTTGTCATTATATTCCCGTTTTAATTATGGACATAAGTAAAGGATAATTTTTTCACGGTCAACTGCCAAAAGTCAACAGGGGAATAATTACATACCTACATGATAAATTTTCCTACATTTGCGCGCCTGCTGTGAGAATACAAATCAAAATATATTGGTATGGGAAACTGGATGATATATTTTATTGCCCTGATGGCTATCCTGCTTTTCCAATTGCTGTTTGCTTTGGGCCTGGGAGTTATTACGAGAAAGGTTTCCTATACGTATTATGCAGGTTTTCTTGTAATGATGGGCGTTTACAACTATTCCCGGTTTTATTCCGTTCATCAGTGGCCAGTCGGACCCGATGATATTCTGATTACCCTGGCTCCCATTTACCCTTTCTTTGCTTATTTTTTTTACTTCCGTTTTGTTCGGTTTTTCCTTGAATTAAAACAGTTGGTGCCCAGGCTGGGAAAACTGGCTCATTGGCTTGAATGGATTTCTTTGAGTTATATACCTGTCTTTTTTTTGCTTATTGAAGCACCTCAAATCCGATCAGTGATTTACTTTTTCATTGCGGGGACAATGGCTGTGGGAACCATTGTACTTCAGGTAGGTATGCTTCGTTTTCGGTTAATTATCGTTCGTCTGGTTCAATGGGGTAGCCTCTTTTACTTTTTGGGAATGATGACAGGTTTTTTTAATAAATTTTTCTTCGAATTATTAGACCAACCAGAACCCCGGATTACCACCGATTATATGACTTTGGGATTATTGGCCGAGATTACCTTCTTTTCTTTGGCTCTGGCTTATAAACTGCGTCAGGAAGCGCAGGAAAAACAATTGGTTCAGCAACAGGCACTGGAACAATTGCAAAAGATCCAGGATTTGAATATTACCTTGCAACGGGTCCGGGATAATGTAGCCCGTGATCTCCACGATGATATTGGTTCTACGTTGGGCAGTATTTCCCTCCTTGGAGCAATGGCTGAGCAACAAATCAGGGAAGACCATCCTGCATCTGCATTGATTAAAAGAATGGGAGAATATGCGAGGAGTACCGGCGAATCGATGAATGATGCGATATGGGCGCTGGATTCGCGCAATGATAAAGGAGAAGCTCTCATCAAACGCATGCGGGATTTTGCTGCAGTTTTACTCAATAGTTCCGGTTTGTCTTATCACTTTGAATATAGTGAGGCGTGGACGAAAAGGGAACTTCCCATGAAACTTCGCAAAGATCTGTTTCTCATCTTTAAGGAGGGCATTTATAATATTGTTCGCCATGCAAAGGCCAGTGAGGCACATATTGAGTTGGGAGAAATAAAGAATGATTTGATCCTTACGATGGCAGATAATGGAATTGGGATAAAAAATGAAAACCCTGAAACAGGGAATGGCCTTCGCAATATGCAAAAGCGCGCTGAGGAGTCAGGGATGAAGCTGCGATTATATGAAACTCAGGGAGGAGGATTAACCATAGAATTAATCATTCCCTCCCCCAATTGAGGGAGTGAATTCATACAGATATCTACTAATATTGCAACATGAGTCCAACCACCATTAAAGTCTCTATTTTTGATGATCACCTACCTTTAAGAGAGGCTTTATCTCTTTTACTCAATGGCACACCCGGATATCAGGTGGGAGGCGTTTATGGGGATCCTGTCAATTTATCTGAAAAAATCGAAGCCAATATCCCCGATGTAGTTCTCATGGATATTTCCATGCCGGAAAAAAGTGGAATTGAAGCAGTGAAAGAATTAAAAGGTTTGTTTCCTCATATTCAGGTGTTAATGCTTACCGTTTTTGAGGATGAGGAGCGAATTTTTCAGGCTCTCTGCGCAGGTGCAAGTGGTTATATGCTTAAGAATACTCCACCTGCTCAATTGCTTCAGGCAGTCAGAGAAGTATATGAAGGTGGCTCTCCCATGTCCCCCTCAATTGCGCGGAAAGTACTGGGTTTGCTGCAAAAATTTGGAGGAAAACCGCATTCAGACCCTTATAACCTTACCCCACGGGAGACAGAGGTATTGAGCCAGCTTACCCGAGGGCTTTCGACCAAAATGATTGCTGCGGAATTAGAAATTAGTTATGAAACCGTTCGCTCTCACCTCAAAACCATTTATGATAAACTTCATGTAGCTTCTATGACAGAGGCGGTGGCTAAAGCGCTGAAGGAGCGATTGATTTGATTGTGTACAGTGGTTGATGAAGATCTCTCACCCTTCAGGATTCGAGATGCCTCACAGATTGAAGTATCATTTTGCCAGTCTGGCAAATAAATTTTTTGTCGATGGGGGCATCCCGACCAAAGCTAATCTCTCTACATAACTTTTGCGTTCTGTGTGAAAAGTCAAAATAAAGAATAAAGAATAAAGAATAACAAATGAAAAAGTGAATGCACTGATTTACAGGAAAATATCGTATCAGGGATGAGTTCACTTTTTACTTCCTTATTCCTTATTCTTTATTTTGACTTTCGTTTTGTCATTTGGATAAATGCTGGCAAATCAAATAAATAAAAAGATATGTAGAGAGATTAGCGACCAAAGGGAGGGATCTTCATCGATGGATCAAGTCAGGTTCTTTATTCATTGTGGCTCTTCTCCTCAATCCCCTTTTCTGGGGAGGCGCAAACACTCGTTTCGTTACTTATTTGCCCTAAGTAAAATCTTTCATCAGACATTACAAAAATGGTTAGACAGCATCTTTATTTTCTATTACTACTGATTGGTTTGGGTGTTTTCACCGGAAACCAAAGTTTTGCCCAGCGCGTCCCCGGAACCTGGGAAGAAAAGGCTTCCATGGGAATCGGCAGATTCTGGGCGTTTAGTTTTGCGATCAAAGACAAAGTGTATGGAGGCACGGGACGTCCGGGGTTTTCTGCGCTGAATCCACTCAGTGATTTCTGGGAATACGATCCTGCGATTGATGTGTGGACACAAAAGGCTGATTTTCCTGGAGGAAAACGCGAATCAGCAGTAGGGTTTTCTGCCAATGACAGGGGATTCGCAGGGTTTGGTACCCCCTTTATTCAGTTTAGCAAAGACTTGTACGAATTTCTCCCAGAGAGCAATCTTTGGGTTTCGAAAGCAAATGTACCTGGTGTCGGGTTTTCTCATAGTGCTGGATTTGTGATAGACAGCATATTTTACATCGGACCAGAAAACGGGACAAATCAGGTATATGCCTATAATATCAATTCTGATGTATGGGATACAGTTGCTATGTTTCCCGGAGCTGACCGAAGAGGACAGGTAGGTTTTTCCGTTTTGGGGAAAGGATATATAGGTATGGGTGCCGGTGTATTTAGTGGCGTTTTCGGAGATTTCTGGTCTTACGATCCAGTGACGGACAGCTGGACTGAGGTAGCCAGTATTTTCCCTGTTTCTGACCAGTCCAGTGCCTTTTCAGTGGGTAATTATGGCTTTGTTTACAATGTGGGGGGAAGCGGCAACCTGACTTTTCGATATGATCCTTTTAATGATGTCTGGGAGCCTGAAGCATCTTTGCCCGGACGGGTCGCCAATGGCACCAGTTGTTCAATCAATGGATTAGGGTATCATTTATTTGGGGAAAAAACGCAGTCTGGGGGAAATGTTCCTTCATCTGCCATTTATGAATTTACGCCGGGTTTTGATATCGCAAATCATATTACCCCTTCTTTGTCATCAATCGCTGATATTACCATTTATCCCGTCGTCGACGGAACCCTCAAAGTAGAAGTTGCAGGTACCTTTTCTCCTAAAATGGTCAATATGACAATAATTGATTTAAATGGAAAAATTTGCATAAGTAGAAATGTGCTACTTCCTGCCATCATTGAGGAATATGTAGATCATTTAGCCGAAGGTGTATATTTATTGTCATTAAGTATTCCTGATATGCTTCCTTACAACCAAAAATGGATTAAACGATGAGATTCTATATCCTGATAATTGCACTGCTTTTCGTGAATTGCAATAAAAATCCCCGGAATGCCAACCTTCCAGAACTTCGCGTTACAGGGAATGAATCCATCGGTTACGGATATGAAATCTGGGAAAACGGGAAATGTCGAATTCGACAGGAGAACCTTCCCGCTTTATCAGGTAATATTCGCTGTCCAAGCCAGAGCTGCGCCGAGAAAATCGGCCAGCTCGCTCTCAATAAGATGCTGGAAGGCCAGTTTCCTCCGACTTTAAAACCAGAAGAAGTCCAGGAATTATTTAGTGGAGCTAACTGACAAAACAATAAGGTAGTACATATATGGAAAAGTCAGGACCAGGGATCGAAACGTATAATTTGAACCCCTGGCTTCCTGACTTAGCTTTGTGTTTTTGTTACAAAAGGGATGAAATGTAACATGCCAATTTAGGATGTGTAAATGATTTATTAATTTTATTCAATTATGGGGAGATTTGTAAATTATTGAAATACAATGACTTGTTGAATATTGCCGAATTTAATGGGAGAAAATATTTTCATATATAAGAATATTTTTATACATTACCGGTAGATTGATTTTATTAAGACAATTAACAACTTTCAATTTAGCTAAAAAGATCAAATCTCTTGCTACTAACTCTTTATCATTTATTGAATATTCAATAAACGAAGAGATTGCTTTATTATCATAACTACGCTTATTTGATAATTCCAGGTCTGGTATATTTAATATACTATCCTGCGTTCTTTTTATCTGGTATGGAACACTAAAGACTAACAAAAGTAGAAACTACTCCAAACCCACCCAATCAAACCACTCAAAAAGCCTTATTTTAGCTTTTTGTAGCAGTGGTATGGTTACCTATACAAACATATCTTGGACAAAGCTTGATAATAAGAGCTTTTGGATAGTATTCCATCGTTAACCCCCTGGGATTTTTGAAATCCTAAACAAATCGGGGGTGGAATGGCTATTGTTGGTATTAGCCAGCAAGGTATGTATCATACAGCTTTTCCCTAAAAATCGGCAATTCGGTGATAATTAAATTAACACCGAAGGTTATTTCTATTGACCCATTTAATCAATACTAATATTATAAACATGAAACGAAGACTCTTTATTCAACTCGGTGCTGGAGGCGGTGTTGCTCTCATGCTTCCGAGGAAGCTCTTCTCCAAAGCTCTATCTTCATCTTCACCCCTGGTTCCAGGTCTGAATGATCCTAATAGTGAGGATCTGTTTGTAAACACAGTTCCGAATGCTCTGGATCCCGGTTTTATCTGGCAACCAGATGATCTGCCTAGATGGCTTATTAAGCAATTGGAAAAGGAGGCCGCGAAGGGTAAAAAGAATTACACGCGGTACTATACAATTGCGATGCATGAATTTGTGCATGACATGGGATTCACGGACATAGGCACAGGCCAACGCCTTACTCCCATGATTGGTTACGGTCCCGATAATAGTGCCACTGGGATGACTTATCCTGGAAAAACTTTTGTAGAAAAGAAAGATGTAGGAATCACAGTTAAGTGGAAAAACAGAATTAGCTTAGGACCTCACCCACTACCCGTTGACACAAGTATGCACTGGTGTTACTCCTTGCACAATTACACTCAGTACTCTATTGCAAATGATGGAATTCCTGTTGTGCCGCATGTTCATGGTGGTCATACGGAGTCACAAAGCGATGGTAACCCTGAGTTTTTCTTTTCTCCTGACTGGGTTATCAAAGGGCCTCAATGGGTTCAAAAAGGGTATAATTATGATAATGATCAGCCAGCCGGAACTCTCTGGTATCATGATCATGCCCTCGGTATTACCCGTCTGAATGTGTACGCAGGTATGGCTGGATTTTACATCTTGCGTGACGATGTAGATACAGGTGAAGCTGGTAACCCATTGGGACTTCCTGTATTCCCTTATGAAGGAGCATTTGCTATTCAGGACAAATTCTTTAATGAAGATGGTACAATGTTCTGGCCCGCATTCCCTGGAGATCCTTTCTATGAAGATTTCATTATTGGTGAGGAAGCAAATCTTCCAGAAAGCCAATTCCCGGGTGGTGGACCAACCGGTTTGGCAGAATTTTTTGGCGACCACATCATTGTCAATGGTAAACTTTGGCCTAAGATGGAAGTTGAGCCACGTAACTATCGCCTGCGTTATCTCAATGGTTGTGATAGCCGCTTCCTGGTGATTGAGTTATATGAAGTGGATCTCAATGAGACACAGGCAGATGAAAACACATTGACTCCAATTCCATTCCAGGTGATTGGTAGTGATCAGGGGCTGGCTACTTCGCCAACTACTGTAACTCGTCTCGTTGTAGAGCCTGGTTCTCGTTATGATCTGATTGTAAACTTCGCAGGAAGAGAAGGCAAACGCCTCATTTTGAAAAACATTGCCGGAGATACTCCATTTGGTTTCTCTTATGGTGAAGATCTGGAGCCTGAAGATATCTTTGGTGATCCAACTTCTCCTCGTGTAACTGACCGTATCATGGCCTTTGACGTTACGCTTACTCTGGGAGAATTAGGGGGTCCTGCTGATGTATGGAATCCTTCCAATCTTTCTTCTACTGATCCAATTGTACCAGTTAATCCTGGGGAAACTGTTCGCATCAGAAAAGTAGGTTTATTTGAAGGTAAGGACGAATATGGTCGTTTGCAGCCAATTTTGGGTACTGCTGAACCAGCAACTGATTATGCAGGAAATCCAATCTACTGGCCTGAAACAGCTGCTTATATTGCTGCCGGGTTGGCTTACGAGGCTGATGGAGTAACCAGAAAACAAATGAATGGAGCCATTGCCTGGCATAGCCCGACTACAGAAAATCCTGCGTTGGATTCTGTCGAGGAATGGCAAATCTATAATGTAACGGGAGATTCTCACCCGATTCACTTGCACCAGGTGCATTTTGAAATTCTTCGTCGTGAGACGATTCAGTGGGATAGCCATACTATCGGAGAGGACGATCCAAGCGGTGAAGAAGAAGATCGCGTGATTCCAAACGCGCTTTATTCAACACCAGCTGGAGATGGAACTTATCTGGAAACTCAAACAGTAGTTCAACATAACTCTGAAATGACTGGAGAAGTTGGGCATGCGTTCCGAATTATGAATGCTACCTCTACCGGACAGGTCGTAGATATGAGTCAGGAGCCCGAATATGTTGAAAATGCTCCCAAAGACATGGTTACCGCACGTCCAAGTGAGATTACTTTCATCAGAGCCCGTTTTGACAGACCTGGACGTTATGTCTGGCATTGTCACATCCTCTCTCATGAAGATCATGAAATGATGCGTGTCATGCATGTAGGCCCAATATCTACTCCAGCAGCCAGACTTGTTGCTCCGGAAGCATCGGTATCAGTAGAGAATTATCCGAATCCATTTACCCGTAAAACCAATTTCAAAGTTGATTTGAAACAAGCTGGTCAAATGGAAATTCAGATTCTGGATACAACTGGAAAAATCGTTCGTACGATTGGAGAAGGTTCTTATAATGTTGGTATTCACACGCTTCCTATGGACGCATCTGAACTGGCAGCAGGAGCATACTTTTACAGAGTTATCATTGATGGTGAATTAGCTAAATCCGGAAAAATGATTAAAAGCTAATTACTATCAGGAATTTACAATGCTGAATTAGTAAAATTCAAATTTTTAGATCAGGTCTTTCTCTACTATAGAGAAAGGCCTGTTTTTTTGTGCTAAACAGTATGTTACACTTAGTAGCTATTGCTTTTTGATAAAATAAAGAATAAGAAATATTGCAAAATCAGGTATAGAAAAGTCAGAGGTCAGAAATCAGATATAAGAAGTGATAAGTCCTTTTTTCTTCTGAAATCTGATTTCTGACTTATTTTATATATTATGTGAATCAATTCAATTATTCACCTCCGTGTCTCATCGTCTCTATGTTGAATATTTAGCCTTTTGCCAGGCTCTATGTTAGTGAATAAATCTATCTTATTCTTTCCTTTGAATGATTTTGCTATGCCAAACCTGCTGTTCATGACGAACTTCAATGAGATAAATACCATCCGCAAATTGCTGAAGATCTATCTCTTCCAAAACCTTAGTCTCGGGGAGA
>JAGQVA010001478.1 GCA_020438265.1 Bacteroidota bacterium | reverse complement strand
ACTTATGCAGCCAACTGGGGAGAAGAATTTGAGAATTTCACCTTTGCAGAGGAACTCGATTTTGTAGGCCTCAATTTTTACTATCCTTTATCAGGTAAAAAAAATGCTTCAGAAAGAGATCTGAAAAAAGGGTTGGAAAAAGCATTGGAAAAAGTCAGAGAAAAAGCCAGCGAAATTAACCGGCCTGTTGTTCTGACTGAAATAGGTTTTCGGAGCATTGCCCATCCCTGGATTCAACCTCATGCTGAAGCAGAAGACAGAATAAAAGTGGAACGAGACCAGGCAATGTGTTATGAAGTTATCCTGGATGGATTGCGTGGAGAATCCTGGTGCAAAGGTACATTTTGGTGGAAATGGCCTTCTCAAATGGAATATGCCTATCAAAATCCAACCAGTTTTACTCCCTGCGGGAAGGAGGCTGCAGAAGTTTTGAAAAAGTATTACCAGCTTTAAATATGCACATTATTGAAAAACAATTGATCGGGAAAACAGGAAACCCTGACCAATGCGAAGATTTTATTGTTATCACGGATCATTTTGTTGCTATCATTGACGGAGTAACAGGGAAAAGGAAGGAAATGGAAGGAACTGGCAGAATTGCGGCCCAGATTCTCGCAAAGATCATTCAATCCATGGACTCCCGCATCTCCATGAATGATTGCATTGAATTACTCACAGCTGGAATACATCGCTATTATCAGGAGCAAGGTATGGTAGAGATAACCAGAGAAGATCCCCGCAACCGAATTGCAGCATCTGCCATTATTTTCAGCAGGTTCCACCGCCAGATTTGGATGATGGGTGATTGCCAATGTCTGGTAAATGATCAATATTATCAGACCCCAACCGCTATTGATGAAATTACCAGCAGAGCAAGAGCGCTTTTTAATCATTTGGAATTATTGAGCGGTACAACCCTGGAAGAATTAACTCAAAATGATCCGGGGAGGGAGTTTATCAAACCACTATTACAGAAACAAAGTCTGCTTCAAAATAACCCAAAGGCTGGTCCACATGCTTTTTTTATCATTGATGGTTTTCCGGTTTTAGTCTCAATGGTCAAAATCGTAGAAGTCCCTGATCAGGCCGAGATTGTTTTAGCATCGGATGGATATCCCCGGCTTTTTCCTACGTTAGAGCAATCAGAGGCCTATTTACAGGAAATCATTCAAGAAGATCCCTTGCAGATTTCTATCCATCCTTCGACGAAAGGGATTGGACTCAATAATATTTCTTTTGATGACAGAGCATATATTCGCTTGTTAACCACAAAATAAATGTTAGATTTACACTTACCA
>JAGQVA010001477.1 GCA_020438265.1 Bacteroidota bacterium | reverse complement strand
TCGATTTGGAAAACAGTTCTCTCTTTGAAAAAGAGCAGGATCTTAGCGAACTGGCTGGAAATTTTGAGGCCTCTGAATCTATTTTGGGCGCTTATGTGATGCTCAATCAACAAATTGGGGAGAATTTACTTGTCCTGGCTGGTGTGCGCATGGAAAACACTTCTCTCACATATTCAGGTTTCCGTTTTGATGACGAGCAGGGAACTCTGACTGCTTCTGAAGAGGTAAAAAGCGATTATCTCAACGTGCTTCCCGGCCTTCATTTGCGCTACAAAGTTAGTCCCAAAACCGTATTGCGTTTTGCTTACACCAACACATTAGCCAGACCAAACTATTTTGATTTGGTTCCTTATCGTGAAATTGAAGATGGAGAAGAACTTTCTATTGGAAATCCTGAACTCGAAGCAACTACTGCAATGAACATTGACCTGATGGCAGAGCATTATTTCTCTTCTATTGGTATTGTTTCAGGAGGATTTTTCTATAAAAATATCAATGACTTTATCGTAACCCAGCGATTTGAAGATTATCTGTTTGAAGGAGTCGAATGGGCTGATTTTGCACAGCCGATCAATGGTGGAAATGCTACCCTTTGGGGAGTGGAAGTTAGTTTCCAGCGTCAGCTTGACTTTCTGCCCGGCGCTTTGAAAGGACTTAGCCTGTACGGAAATTATACCTATACAAATTCTCAGGTTACAGACTTCAACTTTGAAGGAAGAGAAGACGAGGAAATTTCTCTGCCGGGCTCTCCTGATCATACCGTCAACCTTTCACTGGCTTTTGAAAGAAGCAAATTCACTTCAAGAATTTCCTATAATTACGCCAGTAGTTTTATCGATGAGGTAGGTTCAGAAACTTTTACAGACCGATATTATGACGCCGTCCATTATCTCGACCTGAATCTTAGCTACCGCGTTCACCCCAACTGGGTGATCTACGCCAACGCCAACAACCTATTGAATCAGCCTTTGCGTTATTTCCAGGGAGTCTCAGGCCGTACGATGCAGGCGGAATTTTATAATGTTCGCTTTGATTTAGGAGTAAAACTGGATTTGTTTCAGGATCAGTAGGTGATTTATTCTTTACTGAATGGTAAAGAGACCGCAAAGTCTCCGGCTCCGTAGGAGCCTAACGTGGGTAGAAAATGGAATTTCTATTCTCTCCCCCAATTTTGCGCCGATACGGCGGTATGTGTTTAGCGTTTTCACTTCATCTTCGATGGATAAATTACATAGGTCTCTCCCTATCGGTCGAGATGACCTGCGGTCATGATATTATACACGCCGCCGAAACGGCGGCGTGTAT
>JAGQVA010001476.1 GCA_020438265.1 Bacteroidota bacterium | reverse complement strand
TCTATCAATTTAGTAGAGTTTTTGGGATTAATTATTTTTATCGAAAGAGTGGAAGTAGAAAATGCGCTTTTCAATTAAGGAATTTATAGAAGATCCCTCACCCTAAAGGGATTCGGGATGCCCAACATTCGTTGGATAAAGCATCTCCCGCCAGAAAGGCGGCGCAGCATTTTCCTGCATATGCAGGCATCCCGAGCGGCTAAGCGAGGGATCTTCATAGGCACCCTCAATTTGGCAATTATTCCCCCCGCAAATTCTCCCGCAAAATAATCTCCGAAAGCGTAGCTTTTTTCAGCAACTCCACCGTCTTATTCCGCACTTCAAAAAAGACATCCCTGATCCCGCAGGTTTCTTCATCCTTACATTCTTCACATCTTTCGTAATACTTCCCGCTGGCGCAGGGAAGCAGGGCAATCGGGCCATCAATCAGCCGCATGACCTCAGCCATATTGACTTCATCGGGAGATTTTAAAAGATAATATCCTCCATTTCGCCCTTTTTTACTGGCCAGAATCGCCGCTTTTTTCAATTGGAGTAAAATCAGTTCCAGAAATTTTTGCGGTATATTTTCGTTTTCAGCAATCTCACTGATGAGAATAGGGCCCTCATCCTTCCTTTTGGCAAGGTGGATCAATGCATTAATGGCATACTTGGTTTTTTTTGAAAGCATTCACCAATGATATCTTATGACTGGCTTATTTCTTGCCAATCTCTTTGATCAATTCTGCCTCGGAATGATCGAGTAATTGTTTTTCCAATTCTTCCAGCGGGACTCCCTTGGTTTCAGGCATAGCAGTCAATACCCAGATTAACTGAAGCACCATCATCAAAGCAAATCCGATGAAAATAGGCCAGGGATCTTCTTTATAGGCATCACTCAAAACTGTGCCAAAGAGTGTAATCAATGCAGCAAATACCCAGTGGATACTTGAACCCCAGGATTGGCCGTAGGCCCGCACTTTGTTGGGAAAAATTTCGGAAATAAACACCCAGATAACGGCTCCCTGTCCAACCGCATGTGAGGCAATAAAAAGCAGGAGGAAGAATAGCAAAAATGAAGAGCCCGCCTGAAAATGAAAGGCATAACCTACCATTGACAAACTAATGATATAACCCAGAGAGCCTGCGATCATCAGAATTTTTCTTCCCAGACGATCAATCAAAGCAATTCCTACAAATGTAAATATCAGGTTTATTCCCCCAATCCAGATCGAACTGGCCAGAGATTCTTTAGCCGCCAGACCAGCTACTTCCAGAATTTCAGGAGCATAATAAAGGATAAAATTAATTCCCGAAACCTGATTAAAG
>JAGQVA010001475.1 GCA_020438265.1 Bacteroidota bacterium | reverse complement strand
AAGAAGTAGATTCTTGCAGTTGATTGGCATCTACCAATCAACTGCAAAAATCTATGGTTTGAGCATAAACATTACATGTGCTAACCCCTTAATTATTCAAAGCCCCCTGATCAATCCAGGCCTTAATCTTTTGCACATCACAATCGGGTAAAGGATCTCCTCCCTGAGGCATGGGTACATATCCATTTTGATGGGCAATAGCACCATAAAGCCTACCAGAATTGGCAGCGCTGACTACACCAGCGTGATTGCCCAGATTCACTCCTCCCGAAGCTCCGGCTCCGGTATGACAACCCTTACAATAGGTAGTCAATAAAGGATCAACAAAACCTGAAAAACTCACATTGGTTGTATCGCATCCACCTGAAACCACACTGTCCTCGCAAGTCAAATTCTGAGCGCCTTGCAAAATCCACTTCTGAATCAATAAAACCTGATCCTGACTTAAAGGATTATTGGGCGGTGGTGGCATTTTATCATCGGGATCCGTTTCTACCAACACCTCATAAAGGTCAGAGTCTCCCAGATCTCCCGGTTTGACATCTGCCGTTTGTATTACCTGTTCATAACTTGTCAGGATCACACCATCCTGAGCTGAGTTCTCGTCATGACAGCCGCTTTTGGCACAATTGGAAATCAAAAATGGCAGAATGTCACGAGTAAAATATACCGTATCGGGATCACAAGGCCGAAAATTGGCTGTCGTATCCGGGGGATTTGTAGTGGTATCATTCGTCGTGGTATCTATTACCGTTGTATCAATTACCGTAGTATCTCCGGGGTTGGGATTGGGAATGGTTGGGATAATAGGTTCATGCACACAGGCACTGATGACCAGAACCATGACCATCGGAAAAATGATATGATAAGCTTTGATTTTTCTCGTAAAAATGAGTTTCATATAAGGGAAAATTAGCCGTTTATTTAATGATTTTCTGAATAAATGGTTTCTCTTCAGAAAGGAATATTTGAACCAGATAGATGCCTGAAGGATAGGCTTCCAAAGAAATTTTTTGCCCTTTTTCCAAAGAAGGCGATGTAGCCCAAAGTCTTTTTCCTTCCAGATTAAACAGAGAAACTGTATAAGGTTTTTTCAGGTCTTTTTTCCATTCAACCTTTAAGGTCTGAGTATATACATCTGCGAAAATATTGACCTGATTGCCATCCAATGACGATTCTATGGGTGAAGCGTCCAGAACGACCAGTTCCATTTCAGCTGTGTCCGAACAAATATCTTCAAAAGCCAACAGCGTAACGGTATAATTTCCTGCCTGCTGATAGGTAGCAGTAGGATTGGTTCCTGTATCTGTCTG
>JAGQVA010001474.1 GCA_020438265.1 Bacteroidota bacterium | reverse complement strand
ATTTCGTTTCGCTTAATGTCTGATTCTTCTGAAGAAATCACACCCTGAATCACTTTTCTTTCCAGACGATTCAGCCGACCGTTTAACGCATGGCAATCGTCTATTTCGTCTTCCAGATTCATCTTTTCAAAGAAAGTAATGGCAAAGTCAAGGGCTTCTTCCAACTGGTCTCTGCGAATAAAATTGACCATTTGTTTGGAGGGAAGATTTCTTTCTGCTTCATTCAAAGTAGCTTCATCGGGACGAAGGAGGCCTTCCTCACTGCAATGCTGGTACAATTCATCCACAAAGGCATTCACATTCGTTACATCCTGAATAATCCGAATCCGAAATTCATTATACAAAAAATCCACAATGGGTTGGTGTTGAACTTCTTCCGGTGCAGTCCAGGTTCCGGGAGAATGTTCTCCTTTAATTGACATCAGCAATCGGAGGATTAATTGCACATACCATTTATCAAACTGAAAACCCAGGAAGATAAAATAACTGGAACGCTGAAAAATGCTTTGCAAATTGGTTGGAAGCTCTTTTTCTCCGAGAATAGCCTTAATATAATCGAACAGGTCTGCATAGGTCAAAACCATGGATTCCTCTTCCTTCAGACTGCCAAAAAGATCATAAATCATCGATCGATCCTCGCTGGGCATAGGGAGATTGTCCTTTTCCCTGCGCATATGGTAATGATGATTGGAAAAATACCAGGGAATATTCGCCTCGGCCAGCAAGCTATCAGGATTCAGAAAAGGCGAAAATGATACGATTAAAGGCAGATTAATCGCTATGATTTTCCGAAAAAGCTCATGTTTAACTGGTGTCTTGTCCCGCAAAGCCTTAAGGTAAAAATAGGCGTCATTTTTGGTCGCTCTGTCCCGAAAGAGGAAAAGTTCGTCCTGATCATACCAGGCCGAGATTTCCTTCTGGTAATCTTCTCTGAGTTTCGACCATAGGAAATGATTTAGTGGCTGAGTTTGACCATCAACATCCGTCTCCAGAAATTGCGGACCAAGGAAAATCAGGCATTTTCCATCTTTGATGGCTTGTATGGTGGGGGTCCAGTTTCGCATTAAATACAGGGCTTTTCTAAAGCTACACTTTATTTGACTTTTTGCAAAAGTACTGTTTGACGAAATAAAGGGAAAAATCGGGGGAGGACAATACGGAAAACCGGTAAGTTGGCTGTTGGCCTTTAGGTATTGGCCATTGGCTTTTCAGTCTTGGTGGCTGAAAAAACTAAAGGCCAAAGGCTAATATCCAATAGCCATAAAAAAAAATTAGGGGACTCATCCTGTTTGGAGAGTCAACCCTAACCCTTGCTCAT
>JAGQVA010001473.1 GCA_020438265.1 Bacteroidota bacterium | reverse complement strand
CGCTTCTGCGTAGCGATTCAGATCGTCATAAGCTAGCCCCAGGTTGTTGAGGGTCACAGCTACATCGGATTCATAGCGCTCGGGATTGGCCTGCGAGAGCTTTCTATAAATCCCCAGGGCTTCCTCGTAGGCAGTGATCGCTAAAGAATCTTGAGTTTGATCAGAATTCCCTAAACCCAGATATTCCAGTGCAATTGCCTTTTCTACACTATCTCCACTTATCTGAAGCATTCTTTGAGCATAAATAATCAGACTGTCCGATTGGTTTTGGTTAAATAAAAATGAGTTTAAGGCCCAAATATTATCAAAATGGGTAGAATCATACCTTACAGCTAGTTTGTAGTATTTTTCTGCCTGGGAATAGTCATTTTCCAATTCGTGGAGCTCTGCTTTGAACAGACACTGTTTAATATCCTGTTCTATCTGTATCTCCCTCGTTACCACACTCTGAGTTAAGGTATCAATCAGGGCTTCTTCCTTTTTTTTCTCCTTTAGGTTGGTAGCCAGTCTTTCTTCCAGATTGACACTATCCAGAATAGCAATTGCCATTTCTATATCTTTGACTAAAAAAGCCTGAAAAGCCCGTTGGTATGACGCGGATTGATCATCCAGGTTGATGGTAACCCATTTATCAGCCAGCTCATGGGCACGTTTTTCTGTTTTTTCCAGTTGTTCCTGGAGTAAGGTGAGGGCTTCTCCTTTGTTGTTAATCTCCCGGTTAAAGTCCACCTGCATTTTGGCTATCAAACGCTGGCTCTCTTTATTGTTCTGATTCAGAATGGCTACCTGCCTCTGGTAAGATTCCAGTGCAGCATCTCTGGCGATCTTGTAATAAGCCACCTGGTTTTCAAAAAGCTTTCCTTCCTGACACATAACCACTTTCAGGGGGGAAAGGCGATTCGTAACCGCTGCTTTTTTCAACTCTTCTTCATTGACGAGTTCATACTTGTTTTTACTTACATATACTCGTACTACTTCTCCAACAGGCATATCTGTATATTGGAGTTTGAAGCTGCCATCCGAGTTGCTCAGAAGAGAAGATGCCGCTCCCGGTGATTTAATGGAAGCATTAGCTATGTAAATAACAGCACCAGTATTAAACTTGCTGTTTTGCTCTACGACAACACCATTCAGTTCAGCATCAAATTGGGCCTGAATAAGGCTTGAAGATAGAAATAGGGAGAAGAAGATCAGGTAAATGTGTTTCATTGTTTTGTTCTTTTCAGGCTTACGCCAATATTGGGTTTCAAGTGAGGAGAGGTCTCTTCAAATAATACCTGATAACCAGTCTTAAAATATTGCACTTCTACCGTTTTTCCCTGTAGG
>JAGQVA010001472.1 GCA_020438265.1 Bacteroidota bacterium | reverse complement strand
TATGTGTATTACGGGAAATATGCAGAATATTTTGAAGTGGGCAGAGCTGAAACGATTCGAAATCTGGGGATTCCTTATAAGGTGGTTGAGGAAAAAGGCATCTTTATGCCAGTAGCTGATTTACAGGTCTCTTACAAATTCCCGGCACGATACGATGACAATCTCAGGGTTCGCACGACGATTCCGGAGATACCCCGGAGCAGTTTTCCCACCTTGTATGAGGTGTATAATGAAGAGGATACACTTTTAGTAACAGGTTCGGTCAGGCTGGCCTTTTTCCATCGGGAAAAAATGAGGCCTGTCAGGGTGCCGGAGTTTATCCTGGAAGCCGTAAAAGCAGTTTGGCCAGATCCGCAAAATCAAACTTTTATATAAATTATAGCGTCTTTTTGATATATTAGTCCCAATCTTCTTGTATGAAAAGATTGAAAGCATATTTCAGACGTCTAACTAAAAAAGGAATTGATCTCCTTCAAAGTATAAAACTGCCAGGGTTTCAGGGAATGGGGTTGTATGATGTCATGCGTTTCTTCTTTAACGCATTGATGGACACAAAATTTACCCTGATGGGGGCCGCCATGGCATATCAATTCTTTTTTTCCTTTTTCCCAACATTGATTCTGGTTTTTATCATTCTGCCACAATTTCCCATTGAGGGCCTTGAGAGTAGGGTAGTGGAGTTTTTGAGGCAGTTTTTCCCTGAGGATGGTTTACTTTTCTCGATGTAGAAAAAATTGCAGCGAACTACCTGGAAGGAGAGGCTGATATCTGGCTGGTGATTATCAGTATTATGCTGGCGCTTTGGGGGGCAACCCGGGGAATTATTGCGATGATGAAGGCTTTTACAAAAAATGAGGAGGTCTTTAAAAAGCGAAATATCCTTGAACTTTATGGAACGGCGCTGATGATTTTTTTCCTCCTGGGAAGTATTATCGTATTTTCTGTTAGTCTGGAAGCATTTATGGATTATATCCAGTTGGGGCAATATGTAGGGGGATTTGTGGTGAAGTCGATAAAAGTCCTGATTACCCTGATAACAATTTTCCTTACCATTTCGACTCTCTATTTTCTCGCACCAGCTACCCAGCAAAGATGGAAATTTATTTCTCCCGGAGCGGTTACTGCCGGAATTCTCACCCTGGGAGCGATTATTGGATTGAATTATTACTTCGCAAATTTTACCAACTTTAATAAACTCTACGGCAGCCTTGGTGCGATTATCCTGTTGATGGTTTGGTTCTACTACATTTCGCTTGTACTTCTGATTGGATTTGAACTAAATGCTGCCATTGATATTGCTTCTTATCATCACGAAAAAGCGAAAGA
>JAGQVA010001471.1 GCA_020438265.1 Bacteroidota bacterium | reverse complement strand
ACTTGGCCCAATTACAAAGCTTAGATCTGAGGAATAATCAAATCAGCGACATCAGGCCTTTAATACCATTAATTAAAAATGGCAGAACAGTAAAGTTTGATTACTCGACTGATGGGATTAACCTCAGGGATAATCCTCTTACCAATCCTCCCCTGGAAATTGCTAAACAAGGTAACGAAGCAATCCTAACCTACTTCGCCTCTCTCAAAAAAGGAAAAACCATCACCCTAAAAGAAATCAAAATCCTCCTCATCGGCGAAGGCATGGCCGGAAAAACCTCCCTCCTAAAACAAATCAAAGGACTACCCTTCAGTAAACACGAGTCTCAAACCCACGGCATCAATATCGAACCATTAATTCTCGGGGAACAAACACCCTTTCAGTCTTACCATGAAGTCGCAGATGTCAAAGGTCGCTTCTGGGACTTTGGTGGTCAGGAGATTATGCACGCTTCGCATCAGTTTTTTATGACTCGGCGAGCGGTTTATATTTTGTTACTGGATAGCCGTACTGATGCAAAAAAGGAATACTGGCTACAACATATTCATACCTATGGAGGGGATAATTCTCCGCTTTTTGTTGTGATTAATAAAATTGACGAAAACAAAAGTTATAGTATTGAGCAACGCACTCTGAATCAGAAATATCCGCTGATTGAAAATCGGTTTTATCGGATAAGCTGCAAAAATGGAGAAGGGTTAGAACAATTGTTTAAAGATATCGCGGAGGTGATTCCTGAAACAGAGCTTTTTGGCACCAAAGTAAGAGAAGAATGGGTATTCATCAAAGATCAGCTGGAAGCTGCAACGGAGGAAGACAATTATTTGGATGAAACACGTTTTCGGACAATATGTGTAGAAAATAAGGTTACGGATAAAATCGAGCAGGAAACCCTGTTAAATTTTTTGCATGAACTGGGTATTGTTTTGCACTTTAAAAACCTTGAATTGCAAAATTTTTATGTGCTTGATCCGCATTGGCTGACGGTGGGAGTGTATAAAATAATTAACTCTCATGAGGTTCCGGATGGAATTCTCAAGGAAGGCCAACTGGATTTTATTCTCAATGAAGAAGAAACCAAAAAGGAGGAATATGATCCTGCTGGTGAAAGAGAGTTTACTTATAATGCTCAGGAGCAATTATATCTGGTCAAGGTGATGGAAGAGTTTGAACTGCTATACAAATTTGCTGATCAAACCTATCTGGTACCAGATTTATTACCCAAAGAACCCAAAGAAGAGGTAAGTCTGAATGAAACAGACGAAGCGCATATTCACTTTATCCTTGAATATGATTTTTTGCCTAATTCCATTATTTCCCGGTTTATCAT
>JAGQVA010001470.1 GCA_020438265.1 Bacteroidota bacterium | reverse complement strand
TGCGAATCCCAAAATCACGGGTATAGAGGGTCGTAATCAGGTTGGAATCCTGATGCCTGAGCGTTCGCAAAACAATGCCTTCCGTTTTTCTGATCACGATGAATAATTCATAGGTGAAGCCAATCTGGCAGGGTATAGTTCAAGAGCCAGCTGAATCGCGTTTTTTTCCTCTTCGTAAACGCCAGTCCATTTTTCAGCTTCTGACTGGTTGGAGATGATCGCGTTTTTTGCCCCCAGAGGAGATAACGGATTGTCTGTAAAAACAATTGTTTCAGAAACCGGTAACTGCTGCCTCGAAGCTTTGACCAGTTCCAGCGCATGAATCAGTTGCGACTCTCCTGCTTTTTTAATTACCGGGCCAATAATCAGTAGTTGAATGGTGGGGAGTAATTTGTCTATAAAAGGAGAATTTACCAATAGATTGTCATCATTATCAAAAGAGAACATGTCTCTCTGCTCTGCTGAAAAAGCATTATTATAAATCATCGATTCACTCATCAGAGCGGAAATCCGCTTGGTTACAAATCGCGTATCGCGAATCGTTCCGCCAAAGGTATCGTGAATCAAAATGGCTTTTTCCTCAAGTTTGAAATTGCTGACCAGATCACGGATAAAAAGCCGGTCTCTGAGGTTGGTTTCTGTAAGGTATAAGAGTTTCAATTGATTGTTATGTTTTAGTGCATCCTTGAGATGTCATCCTGAGCTAGGCAGTGCAGCGAATGATCTCTGCATCACGAGCGTAGCGAGTGAGTAGAATTTTTACATAGGTGTAGTTTGCTCCCTCTCTACGGTCAGGATGCTGAGATCTTTCGCAAGGCTCAAGATGACATTACCCTTTTGTTTTTCGCTTCGCGCAAACACAAGTTCTTAGTCAATTTTTCAATACTTGTATTCAGGCAGCAAGTTACCAAATTGCCCCTTAACGGGCAATGACAGTAAACTTCCCAATGCAGGCTTTTTCCCCATCGCGATCTGCGATCAGAGCCAGATAAACCCCGGACCTTACTTTTCTCCCATATACATCACGGCCATCCCAGATGGTGGTTCCACCTTGTGATTGCAGCTCTTTGACGAGCAAGCCGGAAACCGTAGTAATTTTAACGGTACTTTCAGCAGAAGTGCCTCTGATGGTGATTCCATTTTCCTGATCAGTAAAGGCTGGATTCGGAAATACAAGGACATCATTGCAGTTGCGTTCTCCTGAAGTGGCGTCTCCCTGGTAGCTTATTAGTCCCCGTGAGGTGGCGAAAAATACCTCTCCTGTTTGATCGTCAATAGAAACATCATTCACAGAATTAGAGAGTAAAGGGCTATTTTCTGTCGTAAATGCA
>JAGQVA010001469.1 GCA_020438265.1 Bacteroidota bacterium | reverse complement strand
GCTCCTTCGAGGTGCGGTTGTATAATGCAACTCCCTGTGGGGTATATTCATAACTTGCCCTGACAACTGCAAGACTTTCGAGATCCAGGAAAATGTGCCCCTGATAAATGCTATAAGTATTATCCCGGTTTTTGGGAGAAAAAGAGAAGATATACGTCAGTCGGTTATTATGGTAAGTTACTTTCTCGAATATGTATTCATAAAACCTCTGGTTTGCTCCCCGGATAAACGAACTTTCGGCTTTCATGACATCCAGAATAAGTCCCAGGTGCGGTCCCTGAGTAATCTGGGGAAGAAAATAATCTTCTCCCTGATGTTTATATCCACGGGGAAGTTGTTTTTGTCTCCCTTTTAATATCCGGACCCGGTCATTGGGATTGCGATGATACGGCGATTTATACAACTCCAGCACTCCTTCGGCAAATAAAAACTGAATCTGACGATTTTGGTCCTCCATATTTTCCCGGTAAAATCCCCGGAGTAGCGTCGGGTGGATTTCATAATTGAGTCCACGGCTGCGCCAGGCTCTGCGCAAGGTATCCTCAGGCGAGATAGACAGAATTTCTATGGCCTCAAGTGTCAGATCCTGGTTGTCGAGTCTGATAATTAAAGTATCTTCTTTGAGCTTTTCCACCGGCATTACCCATGGCTGATAACCCAGATAAGTAACCCGCAAAGAGTCTTTTTGAAATCGGGGAGGAATTTTTAAAACGAATAGTCCCTGTTCGTTGCAAAGTGTCCCTACTTCATTTCCTCCTACACTCAGTCGTGCAAAGGGAAGAGGCTCATTCGTATCATTTGCCAAAACGAGACCCATAATCTTTGTTTGAGAAGGAGTTTGCTGACCAACAAGAAAGAAGGGCCATAAAAGCCAGATTAACGAAAAATACTTCCACCTGATCATACGCATGGTTGAATCGTAGTTTATTGCCTTAATAAGTACTTGAAAAAAATTAAATATAAGTAAAAACAAGGAACAAGAAATGCAAAAGTTAAAAGTTAATCCATTGATTTACAGAGTTTTTCCTTTATACTTTTTAGATTCTTGTTTCTTGTTTTTACTTAAAATTAAATATGTCTTTCCACTTAAATAGGATTGCTGGCGATAATCAAAGAATTTTCGACGGGATTGTATTATATGCAATTTTGGCCATATCTGAAAAGAACTGGTAATATCTGGATTTTGGGGACTATTAACAGATGACTTTGGTTAACTTTTTGCTTTATGAAATCGTAGCAAAAGTCTGGTAATAGTTTCTCTTACCATTTTTCAACAAACAACACAAGATATTATGTATTCACTAACCAACGACAATAACAAATCTATCATTG
>JAGQVA010000145.1 GCA_020438265.1 Bacteroidota bacterium | reverse complement strand
ACTATATAGTTTCACTCGCTCTTTTCGATCCTCTGCCTGTTTATGCCTTTCCCCTAAATTATACTCTGTGTGTAAGTAGCTATACTTCGAGGTCAACCCAAAGATTATATAGAACATAATCAGGCTCAAAAGGATACCAAATGCTTTCAGGGTTCTTTTCATTTTCGTATTTCAGCCAGTTCCCTATCAAAACCCAATCCTCTTCTTCTCCCCCTCTTCAAATGTCTTAGACTTATAATTAAAAATATCCGCAAGCGTCATTTCCTTATTTGAAGGCTCATACCCCAGGGATTGCAGCAATTCATCCACTTTCTTTGGCTTCAATGCCTTAAATTCATAATAAGCAATCGTCCGGCCTTTTCGCAGAAGTGCCTTGTCTATTTTATTCAGGCTTGTATTAAATGTACAGATAATTTTGATATTCAGATAGTCGCTGAATAAGCCGTCTGTGAGTTGTAAAACGGTTGAAACAACGGAGTTTTCATTCAGATGCTCCCGGCTAACAAGCACTTTTTCTGCATCTTCGATAATCAAAATCGCGTCCTGATGCTGCAGTAGAAACGATACGAAGTCGTGATGAAGAAGCTCATTGACGAACTCATTCTGAATAAAGATAAATTTCTTGTCTTCAAATTTGGCAATCAGGTGTTTGATATAGGAGGTTTTTCCTGTTCCGGGAAGGCCGTGCAACAAAATCAGCCCTGCTTTTTTGGAGTTCATGGACGCTTCAACCAGTTCATTTACCTCTACAAAATCATCATTATACATTTGCTGAATGTCTGATTGATAGCCTTCGGTCCTCACTTCTTTGGTAAAAAAGCCATTTTTGTTTTTGGATAATACCCTGAAGACGGGTTTTCTTTCAAGGCCAAACTTCGTTCTCAGGCCATGCAGGGTTTCTAAAACCCAGTTTTCCGCATCACTGTCATTGCCATCGTACATAAAGTTTACAAAAAGCACATCATTGCTCAGGCTCATCCATATCAGCAAACTCTGGGACTGGCTCTTAAAAAGGTGCTGGTACGGATAATCTTTGGAAAAATCTGCATCTCTCGTATCTTCGCTATGCCAGTTTTTGAACACCAGTTCCAGTTTTTTCGAGCTAAAATCTATTGAATCCAGGACCCTGGTCATGTTTTTCTTCTTAGCTACGAGCGGAACTTCCAGCAAAATTTGAGAAGGGATTTTATCAAAACAAACCGCGAAATAGGCTTCACGGTCAAAGTCTTTGTACAGGTCAAAAGCATCTAATAAGTTGGGCATAGGTGTTTGGGGGGATTAGGTGGTTGTGTGTAATCACCTGTCTTGCGTATTTTGGTTTGTGAATTATTATACCCTTGGGCAATTGTGCTGTAGCTTACAGCAAAACGACACATTTTGTGGTTTTCTATAATTTTTCAATTTCATCTTTTGGCAGTCCGGTAATGGTCTGGATTTGCTCTGCGGTGAAGCCTACATCTTTCATTTTTTTTGCAGTTTGTTCAATTCCTTTCTCGATTCCTTTCTCGATTCCTTTCTCGATTCCTTGCTGAATTCCCTTCTCGATTCCTTGCTGAATTCCTTCCTCAATCCCTTCATGAAACCCTTCCTCTCTCGATGTATCAACCACATTTTTTATATCTCGATAATATTTTAAACTCTCTTCATAAGCTTCCCTTTCTTTTGGGCTAAATTTCGCAATCTCTGCGGCCTCAAATAGCTTTTTAAACACCTTTTCCTGTAAGTTCTTTGGACGGTCTTGTAATTGGGATAAATGCGTAAAGACATACAACCATTTATCAAATTGGTTTTCCAACTCCTCTTCCGTTTTCGTAAACTTGGGAAGCTCAATGTAAACGAATTTCAACTTGTCATAAAAAACTTCACAGCGCTGGTTTTTCAATTCTACGACATGTAATAAGTCTTTTTCATTTTTATGATCGTCAAAGATAAAATCCAAAATTCCTACAGAATATACAGAGTCTAATTTATAGTCCCATTGGTTCCTCTTGCCCTGTTCTTGTATCGGAAAAGAAGCATAAAATACACTTCTGTCTTTGAAATAGTTTTGTTTGGCTTTCTGCATTTCAACAATAAACCGCTCTCCGTTATCGCCAATGCAGTACAAGTCGAAAATGGCTTTTCTGTCCAATTCTGTCAACCCTTGTTTTTCTCCAGAAGAATAGGATAAATCCCTGATTTTTCTGTCAGGGAGGATTTGGTTGAGAAAGTCAATCAGAAGGATTTTGTTTGGCTCTGTGCCGAATAATTTCTTAAAACCAAAATCTGTTAAAGGGTTGATATATCTGTCTTTCATTCCTAACATCTCGCCACTCTATTGCTTGTTTTACAAAAATAGTGGTTTTTTCTGATTTTGTTTTTGTTTTTGAGCTGTTAATATTGAAACGAAGCGACACTGGTAACATTAATTACCCTGAGCCTTTTATTCATTCTAATTCAAAGATTCTTTTATAAATTGGCCTTTTATTCCCAAAAACTGAGACAAACCTGTAAAAACTATGCTCCTCAACAATTACTCTCTCACACTTCGTTTTCTTTTGACACTATTGATTGGCTGCTTCCTGATCGTCCAACCGGCTTTCGCTCAAGACAAAAAGGGAGACCAGGAAACCGAAGAAAAGTCCAAAAAATCTGAAAATAAAAACGCCATTAAGGCATTTGAGGATGTGATTAAGGAAGGAGCAACGACTGATGAAGGACTCTTCGACCTCCACTTACTGGATGAAAAACTATACTTTGAAATTCCCAACAATCTATTGGGAGTGGATATGCTACTCGTCAGCCGGATCTCTCAGCGTCCACAAGATCTCAGTCCTTATATCAATGCAGGTTCAAAAACCAATGAACAGGTAGTTCGCTGGGAACGAAAAGGAAAAAAGATTCTGTTAAAAGGCATTTCCTATAGCAATGTCGCGGATGAAGAACTCCCCATTTATCTCTCTGTGAGAAGCAATAATTTCGAGCCGATTATCGCGGCATTTGATATCGAGGCTTTTAACCGGGATTCCAGCGGAGTCGTGATCGAAGTGAGTAAGTTTTACCTTTCTGATAATAGCGCCATTAGCGGATTAAGTTCCAGTCTCCGCAAGCAATACGAAATTAAAAACATGGACAAGGACCGCTCCTTTCTGGATACGGCCCGCAGTTATCCCATCAATATAGAGATAACGCATACCATGACTTATAATGCGGGCAATCCGCCGGGAAACAGCGATGTCGGTGCAGTTACCATGCAGATGAATCAGTCCATGATTCTCCTTCCCAAAGATCCGATGATGCCTCGTATCCACGACGAACGGGTAGGTTGGTTTACGATCTCACAGGTAGATTATGGTTCTGAAAAATTAAAATCTGATCAGAAAACCTATATCAGGAGATGGCGGCTCGAACCCAAGGATCCGGCAGCTTATGCCCGGGGGGAGCTGGTTGAACCCGTTAAGCCCATTGTCTATTATCTCGATCCCGCCACTCCGGAAAAATGGCGTCCTTATTTCAGACAGGGAATTGAAGACTGGAATGTTGCTTTTGAGGCAGCGGGTTTTAAAAATGCTATTATTGCCAAAGATCCACCAAGCAAAGAAGAAGATCCTGAATTTAGTCCGGAAGATGCTCGTTATTCGGTGGTGCGCTACGTAGCTACAACTACCCGAAATGCAACTGGTCCCAGTGTTTCGGACCCCCGCACGGGTGAGATTATCGAGTCCGATATCATCTGGTATCACAATCACCTGCGATCTTATCGCAACCGTTTTATGCTGGAAACGGGTGCTGCTAATCCAAATGCAAGAACCCTTGACACTCCCGAAGAGGAAATTGGCGAAATGATGCGCCGGGTGATCTCTCATGAAATAGGACATGCGCTGGGACTCCCGCATAATATGAAAGCGAGTTCCGCGTATCCGGTGGATTCGCTACGTTCAGGAACTTTTACCCGGGAATATGGCATTGCCACTACCATCATGGATTATGCCCGCTATAATTATGTTGCTCAACCTGGAGATGAAAATATTCGTTTTGTGCGCCAATTGGGGCCTTATGATCTTTATGCTATTGAATGGGGATACAGAGTTATTCCAAACGCCAAGACCTCCGAAGAAGAAAAAACAACTCTCAGTAACTGGATCAAAAAACATGAAGGTGATCCGGTGTATATGTTTGGCTCTGGTCGCGGGGGAATTGATCCGACTTCTCAAACAGAAAATATTGGCGACGATAATGTGAAAGCCAGTACTTATGGCCTGGAGAATTTAAAGATTGTAGCGGCCAATCTGATCGCCTGGACTACCGAAGAGGGAGAAAGTTATGAGGAATTAGACGAATTATACGGAGAATTGGGAGGAGTCTGGAGCCGTTATATCGGCCATGTGGTTCCAAATATTGGCGGTGTATACGAAACTCACAAAATGGCGGGACAAGAAGGGCCCGTTTACCAGCCTGTTCCAGAACTTACCCAAAAAGCAGCGATGCGGTTTTTGAATGATCACGCTTTTAGTACGCCTGAATGGATACTTCGTGAAGATATCCTTCGCAGAATCGAACCTGCGGGTGCTATCGAACGAGTCCGCAGTTTACAGGCCCGCCATCTCAATAATTTGCTGGACATGGGCCGTCTCGCACGTCTGATCGAAGCTGAAGCTTTTATGGGTAATCAGGCTTATACCCTTACCGAAATGATGGACGATTTGCGTAAGGGGATATGGGACGAACTTTATTTTAACCAATCTACAGACGCTTATCGGCGCAGCCTGCAACGCGCCTGGCTGGAAGAAATGCAAGATCTTCTTTCCAAAGAGCAAACACCGATCCCAGCGACATTTCGGCAGTTTAGCTCACGCACCAATATTGATGTGAGTCAGTCAGATATCAGACCCGTAGTGAAGGCGCAGCTAAGGCAACTTCAGCAAGATTTGCAGAAAAACCTCAAACGTGCGAATGATGATATGACGCGATATCATTTTGAAGATGTGGCTGATCGGATTGGAGAGATATTGGATGAGGAGGATTGAGAAAAACACTTCAAGATTGGCTGGAGTTTTTGTCTACTACACAGACATGAAAAGCCTCTAATTTTTGGCGGACTTATTTTTCATCAACCACAAAGTCACAAAAGGGCACATAAGTATTTATATGATTATCTTTGTGTTCTATTGTGCCTTTGTGGTTCAGGAAAACAATGGGTTAATCTGTAGGTTCGACAAACTCGGGGGGCTCTATCACCGGGAATTTCTTATCTCTGTCAAATAGGATTTTACATTTTCAGAAAGATTGTGAATTCTATTCAAAAATTCCTGTTCGTTTAGGATTAATAAATCTACATGAACACCAATAGGAGCATAATTTATTTCAGTCAAATAATACCCATTCCCGAGTTTTAAATAAGCTCGTTTTTCATCATCAATTTCACCTTGATAATAACAGAAGTAGATATCTTCTATTTGTTGCAGTGCTGTTTTATGCTGCCCAAAGCTGGATAAGTTCTCGCCCTTATTAAAATTCTCTCGAAAGAACTTTGTGTTGCCTTCGTTCATCATAAAAAAAACTTCATCATCATACACAGGGATATTTATAATGATGCCGTTTGATAATTTCAGATAGGAATGAAATTCCTGTAATCCGTATTCGTTCTGAGCCAGATAATGGTATCTGATTGATTCAATGGTTGAACCTATTATGTCTGAGAGCGTTAGTTTTTGCATTTCCAATTTTAGTCCCTATTTCCATTGATTTATTCCTATGTTTTACGCTTAGAATAAAGATTAAAAACTATGGATAGCTACCTTTAGAAAAATCAATATTGCCATCATTAGAGTCCTTTTTTTCTAAAGGTAAGTTAAAATCAAGTCCAAGTTTGCCTAATTCTTCATTTAGTACGATAAGAAATTCTTCCGGAGGCTTTTTGAGTGAAATTATGTTATCTATCATAACCTTGGCTTCAGAGGTTCTTCCCAATGCGACCATTCCCAAAGCAATGTGGTAATCATATTGGTATCCACCATAAAATCCGTTCAAAAAACTTCTGCAAGAATCAAGAGAATCAAGCCCTTCAAGAAAGGGTAAATATTCATTCTCCACATCTTCTAAAATCAATTTCTCAAAACCAACCCTATCGGTATTTCGAGAAAAAGAATAATCCCTGTTTCTTCCAAAAATGGCTTGATCTCTTTTTGCAAATTGGCAGTTCTGTATTTTAGGGCTAGTCGGGATCTCCGGCATTTCTCCCCCCCAAAACTTACTGGTGAAACTTAACCGGTAAGAATGCGGAAAAAATAATCCAATATTAATGTAAAATTGAAAGCTTTCAGGTGTGTTGAACTGGCTTAATTGGATATTGAATATTTTAGTAAATCCGGGTTCATTTTTTCGCCAGTGAAGTCCCGATACTAAAAACCCACTCTCCTTAAAGAGAGGTTTAATGACCTTATTGATAAGATGCTTTTTGTATTGTGGAATTTTCAACGGATACATATTCAGATTGACTTTATTTTACTCTAAAACTCTTCTCAATCAGCCCAAATCCACTCTCATTTTTACTTTTATCTTCAATTGTCAACAAAAATCTCCTCAATTTTCCCCGCCACTTCCAGTCCGGCATTTCTTCCGGTATCTTCCAGTAATACTTTTTTATTCCTTTTATCAAACAGCCTCACATCAATCGTAGAAGTCATACTTTCTTCAATTCTCCCGTCCATAAAACCCTGGATGGGAGAAGCCAGCGTTGTGGCAGTATCGCGATGGGCCATTATTTCCAGCAGGAAGTTTCGGTTTTCCATGACGATCTCGACTTTCTTTTCGTTGGCGTAAGACTTTTTCAATTTCGTAAAATTATAGGTTGTAAACTCGATCAATCGGTCATACAACCAAAGTCCACCAATAAAACCAACAAACGAACTCCCTAACCAGGGAATTTTGGCTACCGATGCTTTCAGAGATATCCCTTTTTCGGAAAAATGATTGGTTTGCATCCAGAAATAACCACTCGGGAAAGACCGGCCCCAATCCTTTTCCATATATCCTCTCCCTCCAGAAAAATTAATGGTTTCCCCATCTATTTCCAGATCTCCCAAAATCGTATGATCCATGCTCAAAACGCCATGATAACATTGCATGAAGGGAACAAAGGAAAATGGCCCCATAATCCCGGGAGAATACCAGGAACTGGGCCAGGGAACCTGATTTTGAAAACTTAGTTCGCCTTTTATAGAAGGTAAATGGAGGCTTATCTTAGAGTTTGAGAAAAAATTATCGGCTATTTCCACTTCAAATTTTCCGGCTACAGGTTTGAAGTCATTCGCATCAAATGTATGGTATTCGGCGGTGAATTTTTTCCCATCCAGCATCTGTACAAACGCCTGTTTTTGCCCATGATTATCCATCGCAATTCCGGGGATAAATGCAAAAGCTTTTGATTCGTCTGCATTGACAACTTTATAATACCATCCTTCAAAATACTTTCTGGTTTTCCCCCAGCCGTGGTATTGTTCTGAGTGGAAGAGGGCATTGAGTTTGTTTTTTAAAATCATGTAATGAAGGGCTAAATACTTGAAGGGTGTGCAATAGCTTCTTTCAGCTCGTTCTGCTCCCTATTGAAACCCTATACTATTTTTATTGTTTTTCAAACCATACATTGCGAGCTCTCCCATTAGAAATGTTCACTCCAGTGATCTTTTTCTTCTTATTCCGCACTACGTCAAGCGTGGCAAAACCAGGGATCTCCAGTTGATCCTTTTTGACGAGATTTATCGGAAAATCACCATGTCTGGCATGATGAATCATTAATTGATTATCCTCAAGGTAAATATCCATCGTACTTTCCAGTTCCGGGCTGTAGAATTTTCCTGTATAGTCCTGCAAATTTATCTTTGATACATCTTCGTCTAATTCAGGTTCTGTTTTTGAATTAGGACTGGCTATTTCATCGGTTTCAGGTGATTTATCTACCAATAGAATATTCGCAATATTCCGCTCTATTCTCCCGGCATTAGAAGAAGAAAAATTGGTTAAGATGGCAATCCCTAACTCTTCTTCAGGATACACACTCACATTAGCCCTGAAACCGCCAATCGCACCGCCATGCGAAACCTTGTCATATCCATTAAATTCTCCCACATTGACTCCAAACGCATAATTATTATCACTCCCATCATTGAGTTTGTCTGTGGTTTTCAGCATTTCGAATGCAGCTTCCCAGCCTGGTTTGGGTTCATTAAAATTATGCAACCAGGTGAGGAGGTCTTTGGTGGTCGAATGCATATTACCCGAACCCACATAACCCCAATATTCTACCGCCCGGTAAAAACCATCTTTTTCCTGATAATATGAAGTAGCATTATTGGGAACGATTCGATCATATCTGTCTTCTACATAAGTATTGGCCATTCCCAAAGGCTCAAAAATATTTGCATTCATCCATTGCGGAAACTTCTCTTTGGTAATATTTTCAATGATATTCACCATCAGCATATAACCGGTATTACAATACAAATACTCTTCTCCCGGCACGAAATTCAAATCCTTTTGCTTGAGCATAAATCGATATAGGTCCTCATTCGTCCTCGAATCATCCTCCCTCCAGCCCGCCAGCGCAAGCATAGCGTGCAGACTTCTCATTCCGCTGGTATGATGAAGCATGTGCCGAATGGTAATCTTGTGACCAAAATCGGGCATATCCGGCAAATATTTTCTGATATCATCATCTACTGATAATAGGCCCCGCTGATGCAACAGGACAATGCCCATAGCGGTGAATTGTTTGGAAACTGAGCCAGTATTAAAGATTGTTTCGGTAGCATTGGGAACGCCGTACTCTAAGCTAGCCAAGCCAAACGCTTTTGAATAGACAATTTCTCCTTTTCGCATAATGCCAATGGCTCCTCCGGGATGGCCTTCTTCGATCCAGGCTGCGAACAGACTGTCAATCTTTTGAGATTGGAGTTGGCTTAACTGGGCATTTGCGGAGATGTAAATAAAAAATGAAAGAAGTAAGAGTAATTGTTTGAGGTTCATACGGTTTGATTTATCAGTTTTTCATTACCTACCCTTCTTTTGCGGGAATGTTCAGGGGTGTTGAGGAGAAAGTTATCAAAATCTACTTTTTATACACAGGCTGATACCTTTTATTATCAATAACCATCTTCGCAATTACCTCTTTCATAATTTCCGAGGTTCCGCCATAGATAGAAAGTACACGAATGTCCCGATACAATCTACCAATCGGAAATTCTTCCATAAACCCATAACCGCCAAACATTTGCTGGCATTTATAGACCATTTCATTCATTAAATCGGCAGTTTTCAGCTTTAACATCGAGCATTCCTTGACGACATTTTCTCCTTTGGCCAAACGATAGCTGGTCTGATAAGTAAATGCCTTATACGCTTCCATATCAGAAGCCATTTCCGCGATTTGATGCCTTAATGCCTGAAATTGGCTAATCGGTTTTCCAAAAGCTGTTCTTTCAGAAATGTATTGTAAAGTAATATCCAACACATATTGCATCAGGCCTA
>JAGQVA010001468.1 GCA_020438265.1 Bacteroidota bacterium | reverse complement strand
GAAGTCAATCATTATTTAAACAGAAAAAGAAAAGGGTTGAAAAGATGATGGAAGCAACTTTCAACCCTGTATCAATCGGATACCTCAAAAATACAAAATATTGGCGTAATGCGAAAGCATTTTGCAGCCGTGGAGGTATCCCATCTTTTTCTTTCATCATCACTTTTAAATTCATGAAAAAATGAAAGAACATATAAAAGAATATACTTCACAGGCTAATCAGGAACCAAATAAACCTGAAACTAAGGAAACCACCATAACACCCGTTTTTAGCTTTTTTAAAAGGCCAATAACAAATTCAAATCCTATAAAGGATATTACCCTTATCGATGCTTATAAGGCCATTACAAGCGATTATTATAAGCTTCAAACGGAGCTGGCTAATCAGGGGTATCTAACTTTTTTAGATACTGGAGATAAAAAACCATATAGCCAGATTAAAACCTCACAATTCGATTATTGTACATTTTCAGGAACTTTTTCCCAAAGGGCTGATAAATCATTGATAAACCATTCAGGATTGTACTGTTTGGATTCTGACCATGTGCATCATGCCAGGGAATTAATAAATCAAATCATTTGTATTGATGATCCTTACTTTGAAGTTGAATTATGTTTTCGATCCATGTCATACTTTGGGGTGAAGTGGGTAATCAGTCTCAAGAACCCGCAACCAGATCAGGAGCATACGACCACTTATAAAGGGCTTCAAAGCTATATCAAACAAAAATATAACATAGAGACAGATAACACGTCGGAAGTCTCCAGGGCTTGTTTCCTTAGTCATGATCCTAAAGCATTTATTAACCCTAAATATTTAATCTAATGGATAAACAAAATCACCCGGTTTTTAATCCATTAGATTGGAATGAAACCAAAGAAATCCCAAAAACTCATTTTCAGATCAATGGATCTATTCAAAGCCAACATTCCAGGACAATGAAAACCCTACTTACCAAACATTGTCCAGGTAATGGCCATCATCCTGATATTATCAGTTTTGTGAGTGCTTGTAACTCATTAGGAATTCCAGAAAATGAATGCAGGGACTTTTTACATCAGAATCCAGGTTGCATTTCTTTTGAGTCCAGTTATCATAATAATCCTGATCAGTTGGATAAAAGCATCAGGGATATTTATTCCCGATATGCCAGGGATTCAGGCAAATTCAAAAACCCCGATTTTTCCCAGATTCAGAGGAATGGGGAGAACCTGACAAAACCTGACATTTCAGAAGATAAAAATCTTCCTGGCATTCCTTCAGAAGTGTATGAGAACTTACCGGAGATTTTAAAAGAAGCCTGTAATATTCTTACAGATCAAATTGAAAAGGAA
>JAGQVA010001467.1 GCA_020438265.1 Bacteroidota bacterium | reverse complement strand
CAGAAAGTCAATCTTGTGCAGGCTTTTATGTATGATAATCCTATTCTGATCCTTGACGAACCCACAGCTGGACTTGACCCGGTAGCAGTGCTAAAATTGAAAGATTTGTTGAATAAGGAGCGGGAAAAAGGCAAAATAATTCTGATTACTACACATCTCATACCTTTTGTGGAGGAAATGGCAGACGAGATTGTTTTTCTGATGGACGGAAAAATTCATTTCCGTGGGAGCCCTTCTCATCTTCGAAGGCAGTATGAAGCTGAAACATTGGAAACCGCAATTGCTCAAATGCTTCAAAATCAGCAATTTGTTTCAACTCCTGTGCTTACTCCAGTTAATGGAGAAGCCAGGTCATCACCCAATTTAATAATGGTAAACCAATGAAAAATATATTCAGATATAGTTTTTTCGACCTGATTCGCAGTCGATGGACGCTTATTTACGGAGGGTTTTATTTGGTTCTCACCTTTGCCTTGATATGGTTGAGTGGAGATTTGTTGAAAGTCATCACCAGTTTAATGAATATCACTTTGATGCTGGTACCTTTGATTGCCTTGCTGTTCAGCAGTATGTATTATTATCACTCCCGTGATTTTGTCGAATTATTGCTGGCCCAGCCTTTAAAACGAACCCATATATTTATTGGGCAATATTTGGGAATTGCTGTTTCCCTTGGCTTAAGCCTGTTAGTTGGGCTCGGCTTGCCCTTTCTCATTTTTGGTGTTTTGGGGACCAGCGTACTATCCCATTTCTTCACCCTGATTGGTGTAAACCTGATGTTGACTTTTATATTTGTCGGCCTTGGGTTTGCAGGAGCCTTGCGTTATGAAAACCGGATTAAAGGTTTTGGATTGGGGATTCTGATCTGGTTGTTTTTTGCTGTTATTTATGATGGAATTGTGCTATTGGGCCTGGTAGTATTTCGTGATTACCCGCTTGATCATTTTGCATTAGGTGCAAGTATATTTAATCCTATTGATCTTTCGAGGATATTGATTCTGTTGAAACTGGATATTTCTGCGTTGATGGGATACACCGGAGCTGTTTTTCAGAAGTTTTTGGGAAGTAATATGGGGATAATGATTGCCATTGGTGTATTAATGCTTTGGGTAGCGATTCCGATTGGTCGAATTCGATTTTTGGCATTGAGGAAGGATTTTTAAAGATAATTGCATCCCCTGGATAGAAGAAATATTACAAATCGCTTATAAATCTGTAAATCTAACTCACATTTTTTGTATATGCATTTAAAGAATTATCAAATCATTTTTACTTTTAAGCATATTCTGCTAAATTTTCAAGGATAAAAAATTTAGTATTAAAATTAATTATTAAC
>JAGQVA010001466.1 GCA_020438265.1 Bacteroidota bacterium | reverse complement strand
TTGGCGGAAAAGGAAGCACTGAGTTTCCTCGATTTCAAGATGCGGGTGATGAAACAGGGAGGAGATATCAATGACCCGCGTTTTCAGGCAGAACTGATCAAAGGGCTGGCAGAAACCATTGGAAATATCCCCGACCGCATCCAGCGGCAAATGTACATCAAACATGTCGCTCAGGAAGTAGACATCACCGAAGCGCTGATGACCCATGCGGTGGATGAAGCCCGTAAGGAGATTGGCAAACTCGAAGCGCGCGAGAAAAAGCGTGAAGAAGCCCGGCAGCAGGCGGAAGCACCCGCTGAGGTCAAGGAACTCAAAGGATTTGAAAAATTGCCTTTGGCCAATCAGGAGCAGGAGCTGCTGCGGGTGATTCTCAATTATTATGATAAAACCTATACAGATTATAAGGGACCAAAGGAAACACCTGAAGGAGAGCCCATTGAACCCGAGGGAGTTCCATTGGTTGAGTATATGATGGTTGAATTGGAGGGGCTGAGTTTTGAGAATGAATTATATGAAATAGTCAAACTGGAAATATTTTCTGAATTCTCTCAAACAGGCAAAATAAATATCAATAATTATCTTAACCATGAGAATGACGATATAAGGAAAACAGTAACAGAATTACTGATTGTTACCTATGAAATTAGTCCTGGCTGGCGTAAAAACGGTGCTTATGTAACTGATCTTGACGGAGATCTCCAAAAAACGCTGGAAGGGGCGGTCTATCATTATAAAAGCAAAAAAATTGACCGCCTCCTGATCGAATGTAAAGCCAAACTCAAAGAAGCCCACGAAACCCAAAACGCAGAAGAATCTGACCGTTTGCTGGAGTTTTTTATGTATCTCAATAATATGCGCAAAGAGATTTTTAAAAAACTGGGAACGGAAGGAGCCATTGGGGGTGGGGATGGAAGGTTGTAGGATTCGCTTTTCGGGTTATTTGAGGTCATCGTGGATGATTTCTCTATCACTTGCAGGCATATCCGGTTTTTAGCATTTGTGTAGTATTTTTGTCGCCGAATGGCGAAATCCCGTAGGGATTTAATATTGGTAGCTAAAAATTAGGCAAAATATCTTTGCGCGCCTTGAGGCGCGCTGGTTTTGAGAGGGGAAAAAACATGTTTTTCTACCAATATTAAATCCCTATGGGATTTCACTTTCTTGCAATGACTAAAAAACTATTCGTAAAAACTACTATTTCATAAAGAAAACCTTCCCCGAAACCGTTTTTTCTCCCACAAACAATTTGTAAATATAAAGCCCCGAAGGCAAGCGATTTCCTTTATTATCCACCCCATTCCATGAAATTTTTTCAGAGAATTGATTCCCTTGAATTTCGGCT
>JAGQVA010001465.1 GCA_020438265.1 Bacteroidota bacterium | reverse complement strand
TGCGCTTTATGGGTACACGCCGAACATTTCGGCGTGTTTTTAACAGCCAATGGCTGTCACCCCCGACGCGGAAGCGATCGGGGGCCTCCTATGGGTGAAGCAATATTAACAAGCTAATAACACCTACCCCAAAAATATCCTATATTTGCCTAATGATCTTAACCCAATCATGGCAAAAGACCGCAAAATAACCTTTCAGGAAACCACGCACAATTCCGACCCCTCAGGGAAGAATTACCTATTGGTCATTGGTATCAACCAATACCAGCACTTTTCCCCATTAAATAATGCCGTCCGGGACGCTGAGACCATTCGTGATCTTTTGCTGGAAAACTATCAGTTTGAGGAGGAATACACAACCAGCTTACTGGACCAGGAAGCCACACGTGAGAATATTCTCGACAATCTTTACGAACTGGAAAAAAAGATCAGTCCTGCTGATAACCTCCTATTATACTTCGCAGGGCATGGCGTCATGAATCAAAAGGAAACCCAGGGTTTCTGGATTCCGGTCGAAGCGCAGGAAAAATTCCCTCAATACATTTCCAATAGCATAATCAGAGACATTCTCAGGGATATCAACAGCCATCATACCTATTTGATGGTAGATTCCTGTTTTTCAGGGAGTATGATTTTGCGGGGAGGAAACAAATCAGAAGATTTAATCACCCATCTCCCTTCCCGCAGAGTGCTAACTTCAGGGAGAAAACAAGTGGTATCTGATGGACCCAAGGGAGGTCATAGTCCCTTTGCAAAATGTATTATTGAGTATCTGAAAAACAAAACCTCCCAAAGTATTACTGCCAAAGAGCTTGAATTTCATGTCGAACAGAATACACCTAAATCCGCGATTCAAAATCCGGAAGCAGCGTTCATTTTTGGTTTAGGAGATCAGGGGGGGCAGTTTGTATTTGTGCCAAATGTGGTTAAAGAGATTGCCTGGAAAGATCTGGAAGGGAATCTTGAGGCTTGCCGGGCTTATGTACAAGACTATCCTCAGGGCCAATGGGTGGAAGCTGCTTATTGGGAGATTGCCAGTCTTGCAAATACGCTAAAAGATTATCAGACTTATGCCCAAAGATTTTTAAGAGGAAAATATATCAATCAGGCGCTGGAGAAGATGGAAAGTCTGGAAGAAAAGGAAGCCTATGAGGCTGCTGAAAAGCGGGGATGGACAGCTTTGGTGAGATTTATTAATCAGTATCCTGATAGCTTATATGTAGCTAAAGCGGAAGCGAAGATTCATCAGTTGACCTCTAAGCAAAGCGAATCAGAGGTGAAAAAAGTGGAACCTAAAGTAGAGGTTAAGGAGGAAAAAGAGAAACCTGAATCAAAACATCAAGAT
>JAGQVA010001464.1 GCA_020438265.1 Bacteroidota bacterium | reverse complement strand
GTTGTATTCAAATGATAGTTGAATCTTTGTGCAAATGCCAATCGGAACTGATTGTTTTCCAGTAATTTACGAAAAATAAAGGTAGACCAGGAAGGGTTGGGCCAGCCGGTATTATTGGGTTCTCTGGCGAAACGGATTGTATTATCTGCCGGAGATTGTCCCCATATTCCGAACCCGAAATCAGTATCAAAAAGAATCCATCGCCATTTTCCACCCACGCGATGGGGTTTCCAGAATTTGATATTATTTCCCGGCCAGTCCCGGTTGTCGATATAAATTTGTATAATTTGATAATCAATAAAATGGTCAATATCGATCATTTCAGCAGCTTCCTGATAGTTTTGGGCAGAAGAAAGATGGTGGTTTTCCAGCCAGTTAATCATCTCAAAATAATCCTTACTGCTTCCTGAGTTGACTGTTCCATATCCTTCCAGTAAGTCAATCGCATCGCGGTTTTCCTGATGGTTGTCTGCTACATAGTGTTCATTCAGCTTTTCCCGGATATTGTGAATCCCCCAGTATTCGCCATTCAAATATACCTCTGCCGGCTGATAAGCCTGATAATCGATATTCATTCTCCCAATTCCAATATTCTGCAATACGCCATCCCGCATCATTATTCCATCTGCCCCAGACCAGTCATTTCCGGAATTACGCAGGTTGATGGATTCAAAACTTTCAATATTTTTTTCTTTAAAGAAACGATAGTCCAGACTGCCTTTCCCGTATTTTTTTCGCGCATAAATGGAAAGTGATTTTTGATCAAAAGCCCGGCTCCATCCACCAAAAATTTTTATTCCTACCTGTTGTTTGACCTGAATTTCACCATTTTCATCAAAATAGGTCATTAAAGTGGGGCGCTCCCAATCCTGGTTCCAGTTACGGGGAGGATCCGTTTCAGGGCCGTTACCTCTGATTCCATTGGTGCCTGTAACATAAATTCCCTGTGTATCATCCCAGAGGTTGACCGGATCTGTAGTCAGGCTAATGACCGGGAGTCCAGACTGAGGATGATTCACAATAAACATGCGTGCTTGTCCTTTATCGGGAATAATACCATTAACCACTTCCACTGCACGAATAACTGTTGGAGAAGAAAGCTGAATAGGGGTTTGGTAAGTGAGTGAAGCCATGCCGGGTGTGCTTCCATCCCGGGTATATTTTATGATTGCTTCAGGGTTGCTTGAAGTCAGACCAAGTCTAATTGTCTGATTGTAGAAACCTTCTTCATGTGAAAAAATAATTCCCTGAAAAGGCTGGGAAGTATGTTTGGTTAGATTAGGTGCTAATGGGGTAGGGAAGTAGAAATATCCCCATTGATCTGAATCATTTTCGACTCTACCAAAAG
>JAGQVA010001463.1 GCA_020438265.1 Bacteroidota bacterium | reverse complement strand
TGCTGGACCTGGAGGTCAGCATAAAGCAAAAATCGTCTCTGGTGTTGCGGATTTTAGATGAGACAGGAAAAGAGATTTACCATTCTGCAACAGAGGTTAACCGACCTACCTACAGAACCCGGGTCGATATTGCTTCATTCCCAAAAGGAAAATACAAAATTGTGATATACACCAATGATGGTCGTTATGTCCGCAATTTTCAAAAATAAATAGGTGTGTTGAGTACTATTCGTTCTTTTCAGGTTCATCAGGGCGAACGTTAAAATAGCCCTGGCAAGCGTTAACTGGCTGTGGCGGGTACTTGCTAATTGCAGGTATCCGCCCGCTTATTTTACACATCCAGAATATGCTTCCTCTTTTATTGCGGATTTCACGCCTATGTTTGCAGGTATAACAAAGAGAGTTTTTCCACATAAAGCCATTATTTACTCATACATCAAATTACAACCACGCATTTCCGCGTTATCTAACCTGCCCAGCACCTCAAAACTACCATCCTCATGCATTCGCCCAATATCATCCGTAGCGATAAAAGCACAACTATGGATATTGGCTAAATCAATTATATGTAAACGCCCTGTGATTCCTGGTTTTTCAACCAAACGATCCAGGTGAATGTCAGACACAAATACCTGCATAGTAGTAGAAGGCTTAAATCTCCCCGACTCAACTGTATAAGCCTGGCTAAGAAGTTCCGTCATTCCATATTCGGAGCGTATTTGATTTACTCCGAGGCCAGTTTTAAGGATTTGATGAAGTTCTTTCCGAATTAATTCCCTACGCCGTCCTTTCATCCCTCCGGTTTCAATCACAATGGTTTCTGGTGGGAGTTTAATCGTCTCATTCTCCGCCAGATCAAGTAAGGCGAATGAAACGCCAATTAAAATCATTGGTTCAGCCTTTGCCGCGCCTTCTTTCAAAGAGGCGTAAAGCTCATCAACATTATCCAGAAAAAAACCACTTCCCGATAGGCCAAAATGATTAATCCAGGTTTGAACCATATAGACCAGGGACGAATTTCCCCTTTCCAGATAAGAAGGAAGTAAGGCCAGTATTCTGTATTTTTGCTTAGGGAAAAAATGATAAAATCCCTTCAGACAATTTTTTTCATATAAGGAAAGATCTCTGATAAAATGTCTGGATGGAGTTTGTCCGGTAGTTCCACTACTCTCAAATATTGTTTCTTCCCTCCAGGGACCCCCGGTTTTCAATTCAAAGTGTTTAAAGAAACTAATGGGAATAGAATAAGGGCCTTTTCCTGGTAAATTTTTACAAAATTTCTGTATAACAGTATTTGTGGCTAATTGATATTCCCAAAGTTGATTTCTGAGATCCTCAAAAGGAAGTGAGT
>JAGQVA010001462.1 GCA_020438265.1 Bacteroidota bacterium | reverse complement strand
GAAACATGGAGCGACAATGCCCATCAGGTCATTATTTCCCAATCGATGGCTGATAAATACTTTTCACAGAAGAATCCGATAGGAAATTATCTGGAATTTGAAGGACTGGGGGAAATTCAGGTGAAAGGTGTTTTTCGTGAATCTAAAGGAAACAGCCATTTATCCTTCAACATGATTTTGCCTTATGTGTGGGCGGAAAAAATGGCTGGTGAAGGTGCTAATTCCTGGGACATGCTTGTAATCAGTACATATTTGTTGACGAAAGAAGGAGTACATGTCAGTGAACTGGAGAATAAAATCACGGGTTTGGCGGCTTCCTATTCGACAAGTGAGGATCAGGTGAATTATTCCCTTGATCCTGTAAGTGAAATCTACCTTTCCGCCAATCTGGATGGAGACCTGGGCCGCCAAAGTGATATTACATACATCTATATTTTCTCATCTATTTCATTGCTGATTCTACTCATTGCAGTGTTGAATTTTATCAGCCTATCCAGCGCAAGAGCCATTGAACGGGCAGGAGAGGTAGGAGTACGAAAAGTGTTTGGGGCCAACCGATCTCAGTTAATGCAACAGTTTTTGGGAGAAGCTGCTGTCCTGGTTTTTATGGCTTTGTTGATTAGTCTGGGAATGGTAGAATTGGCAATGCCATATTTTAATCAATTGATTGACAGAGAGTTGGTCTTTCCTCTTTTTGAAAACCTGTGGTTGATTCCGGGTTTAATAGTTGGTGGAGGAATGCTGGCTTTCATTGCTGGAGCTTATCCTGCTTTGATCCTTTCGGGTTTTAGTCCCCGGCAGATATTTAGCTCAGGTGTCAAACAGAGTAAAAGCCTCGGAAGTCGCTTTCGTGGAGGTCTCGTTATCATTCAATTCTCCATTACTTTTATTCTCATTAGTTCAACGATTATTATTAATCAACAGCTCAATTTCCTCCACCGTAAAGACCTTGGATTCAATCAGGATTTCGTTTTGGTAGTTCCGCTCAAAGGAGAAAATCTCAAACGCGATTACGAATTATTTAAAAATGAGCTGGCGGAATTCAGCGGCATATCCTCTGCAACGGCTTCATATCATACCCCTGGAAGAGGTTTGGGAATGTATTTTTTTGAGATTGAAGGAGAAAAGGAGCCTATACCACTTGTAAGTTATTCCGTGGATGAAGATTTTCTTTCCACCCTGGAAATAGAAGTTATGGAAGGACGAGGATTTAGCAAAAATATGACTACAGATTCAAGTAGTGCTTTTCTCGTGAATGAAGCCATGGTTAAACAATTTGGCTGGGGCACAGAAGCATTGGGAAAACAAATCATCGCTGATGGAGGAAAAAAGGGAAATGTAATCGGAGTATT
>JAGQVA010001461.1 GCA_020438265.1 Bacteroidota bacterium | reverse complement strand
AAGAATATAGGCGAATAGAGTAATATATTTTTTCATCGTCAGGAAAAAGTAAAGGTTTTTCTAAAGATAGTAATTTTGGTTCTTTGATAAAAGTTGTGGTATCCTTGTGTTTTACCACAGAGCCACAGTAGCGAGAGAATTTAAGAAAAGAGAGAAATCATAGATAATCGAAAGGAAAGACTTTCTAATTCTTCTATGTTTTCTTCTTCTTTAAAAATTTCTATACAGCTATGTGGTGAAAATAACGTGCTCCACAAAAATTGTCAAAGAACCAAAGAATTTTCAAACTTGGATAAAATCAAACAAGCCATCAGACAAATGATTCACATCTCGGATGTGGAGATGAATCATTTTATCAATGGCTGTTTTATGAAAACCTTCAAACGCAAAGAAATCCTCAGTTACCACGGAAGTATTCCCAATGAGATCTATTTTATCAATTCAGGAATTATTCGGGTAATTGTCACCGACAAAGAAGGAACAGAACACACGATTCACTTTGCTCTGGAAAATCAGTTTATCACCGATTATTCCTGCTTTATTCAAAAGGTACCTTCGTTGTATGATCTTCAGGCGTTAGAAGATACCGAGGTGGTTGTTTTGCCCCGTTCTTCTGTTGAATGGGGCTATCAAAATCTTACCCAGGGGGACAAATTGGGTCGTTTGATCGCCGAGTTTTACTTCATTTACCAGGATAATCGGATTAATAACCGTTATATCCGTTCGCCGAGGGAACGCTACGATTCCATTACTGAAATTTTCCCCAATATTCACAATCGTGCTCCTCAGCACATGATAGCTTCCTATCTGGGCATTACTCCCGTTCATCTCAGTCGTCTGAAAAAAGAGGACTCTGCAAAAACATAAACATTTGTTATCGTTTTGAAGCGACCTCGCAAGCTAGCTTTGCTTTTGTATCAATCAACAAAGGCAAAGCTGCCTGTCTTAAATCATCGCCATTATGTCGTTTTCAAACAAAGAAAAAACCAGAATTAGCAGTAAATACGGGCCCTGGGCCTTAATCACAGGAGCCTCTTCGGGCATTGGAAAAGAACTGGCCATACGCCTGGCCGAGGCCGGAATGCATTTGGTCATTATCGCGAGAAATAAAGATCGCCTGATACAATTATCCGATGAATTATCTGGAAAATTCGGCGTAGAAGTCATATCGATTACAGCGGATTTGGCAAATGAAAGGGAGGTCCAGCAAGTCATTCAACGTACCCAAAATCTTGAAATAGGTTTATTTATCGCTTCCGCCGGGTTTGGCACTTCAGGGTCATTTCTCACAACATCTGTCCATGAAGAGGTGAATATGTTACGGGTAAATATTGAGGCCTTATTAACGCTGACCCA
>JAGQVA010001460.1 GCA_020438265.1 Bacteroidota bacterium | reverse complement strand
GTAAAAGTTCTGAAATTTTGAGGTTTAACAAATGTTTATCTGTTAACTTGGGGGTTTGATAGATCTGGATCAATGACCGGGCAAACATACTTACCATCGGAACATTCCCCAGCTTCAAAAATTCGGGAACATTTTTTCTTTTGATTTCCCCAACCTGAACCGTGGATAAAAACTCCCGGATGATATCATCTCCAAAATAAAAAAGCAGACTATGAAAATTTCCCTCCTCAGATATCAGATCCGAAACATGATACAACCCTCTTGGGATAAACAGAATTTCACCTGTATGAATGTTGATCTGTTTTCCTTCGTAAGTTGTGATTTTCTGCTGGCCGGAAAGGAGAATGGATATGACATGATTGGAAATATATCCCTCTCTGTCATAAACAGATTGAGACAGTTTTTTTTCAAGAATGCAGGTATTTCCATCACGCAGAAGGGTTTTTACTTCTCGGGAATCGAAAAGGCGCTGGGGAAGGAGGATCATTTTTCTCGCTGACTCAAAGTATCTTTTTATCCTACTCTGGGAGTTCTTTTCGTAACAAAATCGAGTCCAATGACAGAAACGAATAAAACCGCTCCAAAGAAAATCATCATATTGACCATCTGCGCTTTTTCTTCGATAAAGATTTTATAGGAATCATAATCTTTCTCAGCAGCCTGGGAAAACATCAATTCCTGATTTCCATAACTCAAATAAGCTATGCCTAAAGCGACCAGGGAAAGAAAAATGGTGATTTTTAATCCTCTTTTCAGGTTAATGTATCTTTTTAAGATGGTATTTTGATTGGGCATAAATACTTGGATAAAGGTCTTTTAATCCAATATACAATTTTTTGTGGACTTTTATTTTATGCGGGTAGATTTCTGAATCTAAAAATTGCGGGTCTTTCTCCATACAACGAAACCTCCTGATAAAAAAATCATGGCAAAAATCCAGTACTCCCAACCCCATGATTTTTCTATCTCTATCGCCTCCATATTTCCCATTGGCACTGCTGCTGCCCAGAAAAACGGATGCGAAAACCGATTGTCATGTTCATCAATATAATCCAGACGTGCTTGTCTGAGCGCTTCATCTTTCCTTTCTCCTTCGGTCAGATATCCATAAAACCGGGACATCAGATCAGCGGTCGCTTCATCATCCACACTCCATAAAGTCGTAATGACACTTCTTGCTCCGGCATAGGTAAAAGCCCTGGAAAGGCTCATGATTCCTTCGCCTCGTTTTAATTCACCTAAAGCCGTCTCGCAGGCACTCAAAACGATCATCTCTGCATTGAGATGGAGATTGCAGATTTCCGAAAGGGTTAGAAAATCATTGTCCTGAGTCGTGTCTTGAACCGGGGTAAAAGCAA
>JAGQVA010001459.1 GCA_020438265.1 Bacteroidota bacterium | reverse complement strand
TTGAGGGTTTCAGGCCAATAAAATCCCAAAATGACGGATAGGTCTTTCTATATCTGATCAGATAAACAATGAAGGGGATTAAGCTGAAGACAATCAGTTGGAGAAAAACGGATATGATTTCATTTAGCATGGGGAAGGAATTACGTTTCTTTGAATTTATGGATTTTTTTACTGACAATCACAGCAAATCAGGAAAGAAGAGCCATACAATTTTGTGTGAAACTCAGTTGTGCTAAAAGTAAAGAAGGGTCAATCATGGGATTCTGTTATCTTTGCTTGAAAAGCAATCTCAAAAATGAAAAAAGCCCTGATTTTCCTCCTTTTTATCCTCACTTTCTTTTCCATACATTCACAAACCAATCCAAACCGTCAGGTAGTAATCACGATCGACGACCTACCTTTGGTTTCGCGTCTCAACGACAAACAAACCTATTCCTCCGTTACCGAAGGAATCCTAAAAGCGCTCAAAGACTACAACGCACCAGGAATTGGCTTTGTCAACGAGAAAAAACTGGAAATCAAAGACGTTGCAGACCCCTTTCGTGTGGCGCTTCTGGAAGATTGGTTAAAAGCGGGAATGGAATTGGGCAATCACAGTTATTCTCATCCGGATCTGAATCGAATTACTTTGGAAGAATACCAGGAAGATATTTTGAAAGGAGAAACAATTACCAAAGAACTTTTGGGAAAGTATCAGAAAGAAATGCGCTATTTCCGCCATCCGTTTTTGCATACCGGAAATACTTCAGAGAAAAAAGAAGGTCTGGCGCAGTTTCTTGCTGCTCATGATTATCAGCCAGCCCCCGTTACGATAGACAATGCTGAATGGATTTTTGCCCGTGCTTATGATAATGCCATTCTCGCGAAAGATGAAAAAATGAAGGCCAAAATCGGAGGGGCTTATCTGGCTTATATGGAAGCCAAAACAGCTTTTTATGAAGGGCAATCGAAAAAACTTTTTCAGCGGGAAATTCCACAGATTCTCCTCATTCACGCCAATACGCTGAATCGCGATTATCTGGGAGAATTACTGCAAATGTTTCATGATCGGGGATATGCGTTTATTTCCATGGAAAAGGCACTGGAAGATTCCGCTTATGATTCCAAAGATGAATTTGTGGGAATACCCGGGATTACGTGGCTGGACCGTTGGGCTCTAACCCGAAAGATGCCTAAGGCGTTTTTTCAGGGTGAGCCTCCGGCACCGAAGTTTATTCAGGATTATGCGGGGATTCGGGAATGAATGTTTGATTTTCTGGCCATTGTAGGACCCCTTCGCACAGGCACCGCCCCCTCATTATTTATTCTATCTACAGATCTTTTTTATCTTTCTGATTATCCAGTATTTACACATCAGTCAAA
>JAGQVA010000144.1 GCA_020438265.1 Bacteroidota bacterium | reverse complement strand
TGGTGAATTACGATCTTCCAAACATCAGCGAAGAACAACAATATCAGCTTTGGGCAATTGTTGGGGGAAAACCTGTGGATGCAGGCGTAATTCATAAAGATCGCCCTATCCAGTTTATGAAGAGTGTAGATGGCGCGCCGGTTCAGTTTGCGATTACTTTAGAACCGAAAGGCGGAAGTGTGAATCCTACGCTGGAGAAGATGTATGCGGCGGGGGCGGTTGGATAAATCCAATATGTAAATGTATGTTTAATTTTGAGCCAGAGACGTATAAAAACGTCTCTGGCTCAAAATCTTTAGCTCCACAACCTGTCCCACGACCGAATCTTATCCCACTCTGGCGTAGGTTTAAAAAATCCCTTATCCTCCGGATCGAGATGCGCTTTCACCACTTCCTCATTCAGCTCAATCCCCAAACCAGGGCTTTCCGGTACATTTGCAAACCCTTTTTCAATCATCGGTTTTTCAGTTTTGACAAAATCCTCCCAATAATCCAGATCCACTGAATGGTGCTCTAATGCCATAAAATTTTGCGTTGCGGCTGCACAATGGACATTCGCCATAAAGGAAACAGGAGTTCCGGCAAAATGCATGGCCATGGCGATTCCTTTTTCTTCTGCGTAATCACCGATTTTTTTGGTTTCGAGCAATCCGCCGGACGTAGCCAGGTCAGGGTGAACAATATCCACCGCATGATTGTCGCAGAGTTTGATAAATTCTTCCTTGAGATAAATATCTTCTCCGGTAGTAGTGGGTGTTTCAATCGCCAGACTAATCTGTTTCCACTGCTCGGTAAATTTCCAGGGAATCAGGTCTTCCAACCAGGCGAGGCGGTATTTCTCAACTGCTTTGCCCAGGCGAATCGCGTTATTATGATCAAAATGTCCGTAGTGATCGGAAGCAAGGGGAATATCAGAGCCTATTTTGTTACGGACTTTTTCTACCCTTTCCAATAATATATCCAGTCCTTTATCGGTGATTTGTACCTGGGTGAATTGATGTTCTGTCGCGCCATAACTCATAGGGTCATTGCTCCATTGACGGCCAATATCCCAGAAGTTGCTATTAACGGTAGTTCCGGGAATGCCTTTAAGCAATTCGATTCCAAAGTCCATTTTCAGGAAAGTAAATCCTTGCTCGTCCATGCGTTTGCTAACTCTGGCGTTAAAATCTGCCTCGTCGCGCCCCATAGGCGTATCAGCGTACAGCCTGACTTTATCTCTGTATTTTCCGCCCAATAATTGATAAGCGGGTACATTATAGGCTTTGCCAGCCAGGTCCCAGAGGGCCATTTCCACCGCACATACGCCTCCACCCTGACGGCCGTGGAAACCAAACTGTTTGATTCTTTTGAAAATCATCTCTACGTTACAGGGATTCATGCCCATGATTCGGCTCTTTAAAAACATCGCATACCGAAACGTCGCGCCGTCTCTCACTTCTCCATATCCCGAAATTCCCTGGTTGGTATCAATCCGGATAATGGGACAACGGGCATGGCCATTCATCACAACAGCATAACGCATATCAGTGATTTTCAGGTCTGAAGGGGAAGAATGGCGGTTGACATTGGAAGTCGAATGAGCCAGGGTATCTTCTATCGAGCTAAACATAAACGCACCCAGCATAAGCCCTCCCGTTCCGGCTTTTTTGAGAAAATCTCTTCTGCCGTTTTCTTTGTTTATGTCTTGTTCAGGAGATGGGCTTGTCTGTTTAATCCCCAGTTTTGTGAGTAATTTTTCCGAAGGAGTAGTCATTTGTACAATTTTTTTAAGGTTATTAGTGGAAATTAAGAAAAAAAATTCTGGTTGGCATGATGTATAATCCTGTTGTGCATTCCCCTTTCTTGTGCCTTGTTTATTTACCACATAGTAACATAGTTTATTCAAGTTTAAAAGTCTTCTATGTTTTCTTCTTTTTATAGGCGAAAACCATTATTTTCTATGCTTCTATGTGGTAAAAAAACGCCCTCCCAAAAAGAATTATCAAAGAACCGTTTATCTTTACTATATGAAAATCGTCTGTATTTCTGACTCACATCGCCAACATGATAAACTTACCTTGCCCGAAGGTGATATGATTTTGCACGCCGGAGATATTTCCGGCAGAGGTCGAAAGATAGAGATGGAAGAATTTTTGGAGTGGTTCTCTGCCCTACCCTATCAGTACAAGGTGTTTATTGCTGGTAATCACGATTTTTTTGCTGAGAAAAATCGTGCTGAGTTTCGTCAAATGATTCCAAATAATTGTATTTATCTTGAAGACTCAGGAGTAGAAATTGAAGGTATACATATTTGGGGTTCTCCCATTACCCCCTGGTTTTACGACTGGGCTTTTAATCGTCATCGGGGAATGGAGATTCGTCCGCATTGGAATAAAATTCCTTTGCATACCGATATTCTGATTACACATGGTCCTCCTTATGATATTCTGGACCGCACGGCTGCGGGGATAAAAGCAGGGTGTGAAGACCTTAGTCATAAAATTGCTGAAGTAAAGCCTCGCCTTCATCTCTTTGGCCATATTCACGAAGCTTATGGACAAAGGACGATTGGCGAGACGACTTATATCAATGCCAGTGTACTGGATCTGAAATATCAGCAGGTGAATGATCCTGTGGTTTTTGAGTGGTAAGATTAATAAAATTTTCTCCATGAAAACTGTCGCAAACAATTGATATCCGAACAAGGATGCCTATATTCGATTTGAAAAGGCCTGAGACTACCTAAAAAGACCGATTTCAAGAAAAAACACGGAGAATCGGAGACACAGTGGTATTGATCAATTGTTCATCTCCGTGTCTCAGCGCCTCTGTGTTTAGCTTAACAGAAACCCATTCCTCATGATAGATACCATCAAACAAACCCTGCAAAATCTCAGAGAATACGGCGAAGTTTCTGAATATTCCTACCGAAAAGGAAATGCGCTCTATATCAATGGTCAGGTTCAGCTTCTGAGCCAATCCAAAGACCGATTTGAATTTTTGGTAGATGACGAATACGATGATTTTGAGATTGCTGTTATCGCCGAGGATGATAATGTATATGCTGATGCGGCACGAAACACGGAACCTCAGGATGAACATTTTATTGCTGCGATGCTGACGCTAATAGATGAACTGGGACGTTTGCACCGTCCTTCACTTCCTGAAGGAAAAGCCTATACAAGGGAAGGAATGATGCGAAGGGTTTTGGATGAAAGAAAGCAAAAAGCGGATAAAGCAGAGTATCGAATCCAGTTTTCGAGTAATCCCTATGGAGAGCATCTGCTTATAAATGAGAAAGCGGTTAAATATAAGATTACATTCCGCGATGTAGAAAAAGAAACAGGGTATTGTTCCTGCATGGATTACCGCACCAATAAACTGGGAACCTGTAAACATTTATTATTTGCTTATCAAAAAAAGAAAGGAGACAAAAAATCATTGCGAAAACCCAAAAAACGCTATCCTTTTGTTGAAATTTTCCTCAATCCCTTAAATAATTATGAAATCACATGGTTTTATCCTCACGAATTAGATCCCGAAATTGAAACCCTTATTAAGGAGTATTTTGGCGAGGATCAGGTTTTGCCCAAGGAAAGAATACTGGATTTTCTGGAATTTATCAAACAAGCAGATGAGCACAAACAAATTCTTATCAGACAGGAAGTTTTGGAAGCTGTCGAAAAAGCCTATGATGAACAAGCCTTAAAAGCCGTTGAAGATTCTTTCGAGCCTGATTTTTCGCTGATTAATACAACTCTCTTCCCCTATCAAAAAAGAGCCGTACAATTTGCCATTCCCAAAAAAGGCGTCATCATCGCTGATGAAATGGGACTGGGAAAAACTGTTCAGGCAATCGCTATCGCAGCGATGAAAAAAAAGGTCTTTGAGTTTGAAAGAACGCTTGTCATTTGCCCTGCTTCTATCAAAGATCAGTGGAAAAGTGAAATTGAAAAATTTTCCAATGAAAAAGCAGTAGTCGTTGACGGTACGCCAGAAGAAAGAGAGGAAATTTACCGTGAGTCTGACGCTTATTTTTTCATTATCAATTACGAAACTGTGCTGAGGGATAAGAAAGCGATTAACAAAATGAGTCCGGATTTTATCATTCTGGATGAAGCGCAAAGAATCAAAAACTACACAACTCTCACAGCCAGATCCATTAAATCTCTCGATAAGAGACATGCACTGGTGATTACAGGTACGCCCATTGAAAACCGGCTGATTGATCTGTTTTCAATTATGGATTTTATCGATCCATTCTTTTTGACTCCTCTGTGGGAATTTTCCTATCAACATTGTTATTTCGATCAAACCAAAAAGAACAAGATTACAGGATATTTCAACCTTCAAAACCTCAAGGATCGCCTTCAACCTATTCTCATCAGACGAGAAAAAAGAGAGGTAATCAAGGAATTACCCAATATTACAGAAATGGATATTCCCGTTGATATGCATCCCGACCAGGCGGAGTATCATAAAGGTTTTGCCATGGGAGTGGCTGCCATTATTCGTAAAAAGTTTCTCACTCAGTTTGATATCAATCGTTTGCTGATGTTGCTCAACCAGATGCGTATGGCTTGCAATTCCACCTTTTTGATTGATAAAGAGACAAATCATTCTCCCAAACTGGAAGAATTAAAACATATTCTGACAGAAAAACTCGATTTGCCTAATCAGGACCGAAAGATAATTATCTTTTCAGAATGGATTAGAATGCATGGTCTGATTGGACATTTACTTCGGGAAATGAATCTCCCTTTTGTCGAATTAAATGGAAAAGTCCCCGTCAGCAAAAGGCAGGTTTTAATTGATAAGTTTCAAAACGATCCCAGGATCAAAGTATTTTTATCAACCGAATCAGGAGGAGCGGGACTCAACCTTCAGGCAGCCGATACAGTGATCAATTTTGAACTGCCCTGGAATCCAGCGAAAAAGAATCAACGCATTGGCCGAATTGACCGCTTGGGACAAACTGCTGAACATCTGACTGTTATTAATCTCATTACACGTCATTCTATTGAAATGAAAATTGCGACCGGGTTAATTCTCAAGCAAAACCTGTTTGAAGGTGTGTTGAATGAATCCAGTAACCTTGATGAAGTAGATTTTTCTTCTTCTGGCCGCTCTCAATTCCTCAAACAAATTGAGGCAGTCATAGAAGAACTGGCCGACCCAATTCCAGAAGCTGGCGAATCCGTGGACGGGGAAGGTTTATTAGATGAGATTGTAGAATTTACCAAAGAGCCAGAGGAAGCCGTTCCCGGCGTATCGGCTTCGGACAATGAGGAAACCATCCAAACAAATGAAGAAGAAAAACCTTCAACAACTCAAGCAAAAACATCCAACGGAGTTCCTTCATCAGAACGAGCAGAAAAAATGGCACAAATGGAGCAGGTGATGAGCCAGGGATTGGGCTTTTTATCGGGTATTTTCAAAATGGCCACAGGGCAGGATCTGGGAACAGAGGAGCAAAGTATAGAGGTGAATAAAGAAACAGGAGAAGTGGTTATGCGGTTTAAGATTCCGACCTTATAGAACAGATTAAAAAAGGCTGGTTGAAACTGATTTCAGCCAGCCTTTTTTGAGTAACCCAGAACCATCACTCCAGCCTCACCTTCAACATTCCACAATTTTTCAATGTAGATCTCAGCTGTAACGTCTGTTTGACCGTTCCATCATCCACCGTTATGGAAGCTGTATTCGGAGGCAAAGAACCCAGATTATGGGCATACAACATGATATAATTGTCTCCAGGCTTAAAGCGATAAGTGAGTTCTTTTTTGTTTTTCTTGAGCGCATATTCGTTCAATATCCATTCTCCATTCACATTGATAGAAACGGTATCCTGATCCTCTGCCGCGTGGTCCCAGACGTAAATCGTTGCCTCTGGATTCACAATTACAATTTCTTCCTGGCTTTTAATTCTGCGGTCTTTCAGCTTGACGGGTTTTCCTTTACTATCATAATTCATATCCGGCTCCAGATTGATATTATCAAGCGGTTTGGGTTCGGGTATCGGAGTAATTATTTTGTCAGGTTTGGGTTTTTGATCCTCTCTGACTACAACAGGAATGGCTTCCATTGGATCATCTCCGCACATGGTAATTAGCTGAGGCTCAGAAATTCGCTCACACAGTCCGGAAGAAGCTTTTACCTGATAAGTTCCCGGTGATTTGATAGTCAGAGAACTTTCATAAGCTCCGGAAATGGGTTTTCCATTTCTGATCCACTGATAACTGATCCCTTCTGCAACTGGAGTCAGCAAAGTGATGGTTTCTCCATAACAAAGCTCCATTGGCGCCCGTTTGCCTGTTAAATCCGGACGGCCATATTTCATCACAAACACAGGGGAACCACTGGTCAGGTCAAACTGCGCACCAGGAAAATCATTTCCTTTACTCACTCCGGCAGCAAATACATATCCGTCATGATTGGTTGCAATAACAGGATTCGTAGTTTCAGGATCACCGGAACCTTTTCTTCGCCAGATAATTACCTGGCGATTCATGCGATTGAGTTTTGTCATGAAAAGTTCGTTGCGATCTGTAATCCCGTTGATATACAGGTCTCCGTCGATTCCGGCAATACGGGTTTGAACCGTTGACGCTCCGTCGGGAGTTTTGAGTTGTCCATGCCACAGGACGACTCCCCGTTTGTCTATTCGCCAGATTTCCCGATTGAAAGTAACGAAGGTATTGCCTTCACAATCGGTGTGAATATCGTGAGTCCTTGTGCGAGTCTTTTCTGTAACAATTCTAAAAGACCAGTCTAAATTACCATCTGTGGAAAAACGTGCAACAAAATAACTTTCTCCTTGCAGGGAAGCACGCAAAATATTTTTTCTAAAATTGGCAATGGAAGAGAAACCTCCGGCAATATATACATTCCCTTCGCAGTCTACATGAAGCGAATTTCCAAAATCGTATTTATACCAATCTACAGGAAAGGTCTCCAACCAGATCAGTTCTCCCCGTGCGCTGTGTTTGGCAACAAATAATCCGCCACGATTAGCCGCAGCGATCACTTTGGTTCCCAGAATCAACGTATCCTGAAACCTTCCCATGGTATAAATATTCCCCAATGGATCGGTCGCCAGTCCAGATATTTTTTGACGTTTTTCGTCTTTTTTCCACATCAAAACCCCATCTGCACGATATTTCTCGAGATATACATCATTACTGGCCAGGATAATATTTCCTTCCTGATCGGTGGCCACAAATCGCTCTGACAAATCGGACCGGGATATTTCAGGAAGACTCATTCGGTAGAGTCCTTCAGGGAAAAAACCTGTGACCTGATCGTAATACCCGCCTCTTTTTTCCACTGAATTCAGCACAAAAACACTTCCATTTGCCCCGGAAGTAATATCACGAAGATAAGAATCGCCTTTGGGTTTGGCGAGTTTATTGGTCCATAACCAGCGGGGAAGAATGGGCAAAAGGCCATCCTGTGTGTCTTTGGCAGTGTAAATACCGGGCTCACGAAAACTGGTTAGTCTTAATTCTTCCGAGGCCGCCTTGCACCCACCTTCAAAAATTTCTACCATGTATTTTCCGGGAGAATTTACCCAGTAAAAGGAACGGTTGGCTTTGGGAATCAGCAATCCATTTTTTCTCCATCGGTAGGTATATCTGGAAGAAGAAACAGTAGTCAACCTTACCGAATCATCCAGGCAAATCACCGCAGAGGGAGTTTGTAGCCGGGCATCAGGAGGGGTAACAAACCGCACGTTAGACACAGCAGAAGTATCCAAACAACCCGTCCTCATTCTCACAACCTGATAAAGCCCTGACTCTGTAACCGTCAGGCTTCGGTCAACCGCTCCAGTAATACGCCTCCCATCTCTCAGCCATTGATAACGGATATTTTCTCCCATCGCAAATCCCGCCTCAAGCGTCAGTTTTTCTCCCTGACAAAGGGTGTGTTCTCCCTGTGGGTAAATATCTACCCGACAATCTGCCAGATCCAGGTACAACATATCGTTGCTACCTATACTTTTGGTATCTGAACACCAGAAAAGGGTTTTTCCATCAGATGAAAGCATAAAATCAAAATCATCGCCTTTGGTGTTTACAGGCGCTCCTATATTCCGGGGTTTTGACCAGTTTCGCCAACTATTATCCAATCTTTCAGAAACAAAAATATCCAGTCGGCCCTGCCCATCATGTCCATTACTTGTAAAATAGAGGGTTTTTCCGTCAGGTGCCAGATAAGGGGCATCTTCATCTCCGGCGGTATTGATATCCGGCCCCAGGTTTATAGGTGCAGCCCAGGCAGTATCATTGATGGGAAAACAGAGGTAAATATCCGTTCCTCCATAAGAATTTTCTCCTTCATTGGGTAAAAACATAATTCGCCCAGAGGAGAAAAAATAATCTTTATAATTTCCCTTGTATCTGAAATTGCGAATGTTTGCATCCTTTGGAACGCCCCAATACCCATTTCTGTCTTTGACCGAATAAGCCAATCCATCATCTTTCACACCGGGAGGCACCTGATTGATCCAAAGTGTATCATGGTATTTAGAAACCTGCCAGACAAAATCATGCCCATTGGAATTGAGCGGCGGGCCAAATCTTCGTGCCTGGCTCCATGAGCCATTGCTGTTGCGGGTAGTATACCAGATATCTCCGGGGTCCATCACCCCGCCTGCATTCTCCGGAGCCTCTCTTCGCCAAAAATACAGGGTTTTTCCATCGGGTGATGGAATAGGCTCCCGTTCCTCATAAACTGTATTGATTCCCGGTTCAAACCTTTGTGCCTGCTGGCCCCAGGCGGGCAAAACCAACACAAGAGCGATCAAAGTGAAAATGGGTCTTTTTAACATGTCAATGAATTCGTTTTTCTCCCAAAGATTTACTTTTCTATATTTCATGTTAATACTATTCATTAAGGAAATCAAATGCAATTTAGGGGAATACCTGTTATCATTGTCTTGAAATAAAAAATTAATCATTTATGTACCGACGCTGGTTGCCTTTTTTAACGGTCATTTTGGGGCTTTTATTTACCAAGACAATCTTAGGTCAAGATAAGGATATTATTCCCGGTCAATTACTGGTATTGCTTAAACATGAAAAAAATGTGCATGACCTGACGGTTTTGCCCCTTACCTACCAGCAGAATCCCATCAGGCTACACCATCAGCAGGTACTTATCCAACAGATTAATCTTCACCTGTTTACCTATGATACCAGCCTGGTGCCGCCTCAGGTTATTCTTGATCAGATAAGAAAATTGCCGCCAGTCCAAATCGCCCAGTTTAACCACAAAGTAGACTGGCGGCAAATACAGGCTACCTTTCCCAATGATCCCAATTTTTCCAATCAATGGGGCCTTCACAATACCGGTCAAAGCGGAGGCACCCCGGATGCAGATATCGATGCTCCCGAAGCCTGGAATATCGCACAGGGAGGTTTGTCAGTTCTTGGAGATACGCTGGTTGCGGCAGTTATAGATGGAGGAATGGCACTGAATCATCCGGATCTTATTTTCTGGAAAAATCATCAGGAGATTCCCGGTAATGGGATCGATGATGATAATAATGGCTA
>JAGQVA010001458.1 GCA_020438265.1 Bacteroidota bacterium | reverse complement strand
TAATGGTAAATTGCGCCACGATCAATCCTTTGCGCAGCGGAAATCGCGATCTGGCTGTCCGGCCATGATAAGTCAGCGCGTCCTGCGCTTTGGAAGCAGCCAATAAAAAGGCAGGATAATAACCCGCTGCCAGAGCACCTGATACCACTACCAGAATCATTCCACCCAGCCAGTATCCTGTATTCAAAAATACATAATTCCCTTCTATCCCCAGCCATTGATTAAAAAGGGGGAGGATCGTCTGGAAAATGGTAAGGGCAACGAACAAAGCCATCATATTCACTAACAGAGATTCCAGGAAAAACTGAATCATCAACTGCCTGCGACTTGCTCCCAAAATCTTTTTTATTCCCGCATCTTTGGCTTTTTCAAGGGCTTTTACCGTTGATAAATTGACAAAATTGATCCAGGCGATGAGGAGAATTACCCAAACGATCAGTTCCATAAAACCTGTTTGCCGGGCTTTTTCCGTTTTGGTTCCAAAGGGTTTTCCCAAGGGAGAATTCATGTGTATATCCTCTATTTTTTGCAAATGAAGAATTTCTGTAATTCCTTCATTTTCAGACCGGGGTTTTTGTTTGGAAAGATAATTCTCCAACTTACTGTTAAGATTCTCTTCAGCCTGAACATCTCTGAGTGACAGAAATATTTTTATCCTGGGCCAATCCCAACTCGTGTGGGAAAAATCGGTTTCCCTTCCTGTAAGTCTTTGAAAATGAGCATCCAAAGAAGAATAAGACTTAATCAGGTCAAAATCTATTTCTGTATTTTTCGCCCGATCCGCAAAAACGCCTGTAATTTGCATAGGTTCGTCGTTATCCTCCACAATCACTTTTCCCAGAGCTGATTCATGAGGAAACAATTGTTTTGCCAATGATTCTGAAATCAATAAAGAAAAAGGAGTTTTCAGGGCAGTTTCAGGGTTTCCTTCCATAACCCGAATCGCGAACAAATCCAGAAAAGAAGGTTCTGCAACACAAACCGAAGTAGTGGGAAGAAGGGTTTTGTCTCCGGCCTGATTTTCATAGGAGAGCAATGAACCCTTGTAAATATATGAACGGGTTGTATGGACAATTTCAGGAAAATCCCTCCGTAAAGCCTCCCCAAGCGCAGGATAGGTAGAAGGCTCCGAAGTCTGCAATTCTCCGTTTTTATACTTTTCCATCCAAAGCCTGTAAACGGGCTGAGGCATTTCACCCGCCTGATCAAAACTTTTTTCGTAGGTTGTGTATTGCAGAATTAATAATACTGCTGTAAGTCCCAGGGTCAATCCACTGACGTGAATCAGGGTAAACATTTTGCTGCGGAGAAATCCGCGAATGATACTAATCAGATGGTGTTTGAGCATATCCTGTTTTTTCAAT
>JAGQVA010001457.1 GCA_020438265.1 Bacteroidota bacterium | reverse complement strand
TTGACTATCGGATTTTTGCCAGAATCACGAATGTTCTGCTTTTCACGACCATTGCCCTGCTTCTTTATACCATTATTCAGGGTAGTGAGGTCAACGATGCAGCTCGATGGATCACGATTTTTGGGCAGTCTTTCCAGCCTTCGGATTTGGCAAAATTGACGCTGGTTGTTTATCTGGCAAAACTTCTTACTCAGCGCCAGGATGTGATTAAAGACTTTACTGAAGGATTTTTACCAGCATTATTTTGGGTAACGATTATTTGTGGTCTCATCGCTCCTTCTGACCTGAGTACAGCTTCTCTGATGTTTGCCTCCAGTGTAATGGTCATGTTTATCGCTGGCATTAGCCTTAAACATATTGGCATGCTGGTTGGGGTCGCATTTCTAGGGTTAATGATCCTGGGTAGTACTGCAAAAAGGGCTGATACCTGGCAAGCTCGATGGAATGATTATACCGGTCGTTTGTTTAATGAATATTACGAAGGAAACGTCCAGACTAATCAGGCTACCATAGCTATCGCCACAGGCGGAATGTTTGGAAAGGGAGTAGGAAAAAGTTCTCAGAGAAACTTTTTACCTCACGCACACGCTGACTTTGTTTTTGCCATTATCATCGAAGAATATGGCTTAATAGGAGGCATGGTAGTGATTTGCCTGTACCTGATGCTACTACTGAGGAGTGTCAGTATTGTAACGGTCAGTAAAACATTTGGGGCCTTGATGGCTGCAGGTTTGTCCTTTATTCTGGTGCTTCAGGCAATGCTAAATATGGGGGTAACCGTAGGATTATTACCTATTACGGGCTTGACGCTACCCATGATTAGTATGGGAGGAACATCCATTTTAATGACATCTATCTCGCTGGGAATTATTCTGAGTGTAAGCCGAGATGCCATTGAGAAAGGAAGAACTCAGAAGACAAAAAGTAAATTGAATACAATCAGACCTCGTCTGGTAGTGTAAAAATAGAATGAGCAAAAAAATTATCATATCCGGCGGAGGCACAGGAGGACATATTTTCCCCGCAGTCTCAATAGCTAACGAAATAAAAAAACGTGAGCCGGATGCAGATATCTTGTTCGTAGGAGCTGACGGAGGAATGGAACTGAGTGTAGTTCCCCGCTATAATTACCCAATCAAATCTGTTTGGATCAGCGGCATTCATCGTCAGATTACGGTTCAGAATATTATTCGGAACCTGCTCTTTCCCATAAAATATATCACCAGCCAATTACAGGCACGAAAAATTGTTGGACAATTTAAGCCAGAAGCGGTAGTTGGTGTAGGAGGATTTGCCAGCTTTCCTATTGGAAGTGTTGCTGCTGGTAGAGGCGTGCCACTTTTTATCTGTGAGCAAAATGCCTTTC
>JAGQVA010001456.1 GCA_020438265.1 Bacteroidota bacterium | reverse complement strand
TTGAAAAATAATCAAACATCAGTAAGTAAATTATTTTCCCATTGCACAGGCACATATATGCTGGAATATGGTCAATATAAAGACACGATTGATATTGTCTTCAAAAATGATTCTCTCCTCTTTACCCGAGACAAAGGCTTACAGATGAATCTGATCCATTTGAGTCAACATAGGTTTTACACTGATATGGACGGAGGAGGGTATTTTATTACTTTTACGAAAGATGAATCAAACACAGAAGCGTCTGATTTCAGAATTCATTTATTGTCGCATAGGCTTCAGTATCGGAGAATTGGTGAATAGGCTTATCAATTGATCAGTATATTGAAATTGGAATCTTTCAACTTCCGTTCTGATACGAGAATAAATGGAGAAGTTTTTATGTTGTGTATCATCTATTATTTGGATAAACGCCCGAACAGATTTACCCAAAGATGTTATGAAAAAGCATTGTTGATCAAGGTTTTTTTGTATATTTTAATTCGCCAAAATTAATAATTATAACTATGGAATCATTAAAACCCTTTTTTATCAAGTCTCTACGATCTATGTGCTTAAATAAGCTGACGATTACCATACTGTTTGTTTTCTCATTTTTCGCGACGATATTAAATGGTCAGACTAATAAGTTTAATATTGGTATTGAGGGCGGACCAAGTCTCATTTTCTTAAGAGGAGATGAAGTGGTTGAAATTTATGATAAAATAACTTTTGGTTATTCAGGAGGCCTGACCTTTCAATATAATTTGCAGGATAATTTTTCAGTCAAAACTCATCTTGCCTACGAAAGGAAAGGGTCAAAAAGTACGTTTCAGGAGACAGATGTATCAGGCATACCCATTAGCGAGTTTACCACTTATACAAACTTTGATTACCTGACAGTTCCCCTTCTTGGACACTTTCATGTGGGAGATAAAGTGAGACTTTTTGCCAATTTTGGTCCATATTTTGGTTTCTTGTTCAACCAAACCAATATAACAGAATCCCACAATGGAATTCCGAAATTTAAATCCAGTGGCATTGATGATTTGAAGAGACTGGACTGGGGATTGACCGGGGGCTTGGGAGGAGGATTTAGAATAAATGAATTGTTACTGACTCTCGAAGTAAGACACAACCGCGGTCTTTATAATATCAGGAAAGAGGATTTGACTCAGCATAAACTCTTAACTAATTCGACGAATCTGTTAGTAGGATTGGCATTTTTGATTGGAGAAGATTGAATCAGAGATTAAAACGAAAATTGTGCAGAAAGAAATTCATAGTGAGAGCGGGAAGGTTTCTCAAACCGTATGTGTTTAGCGCCCATACTCTAAGAGATCAAAGTTATTGAGCGGTATAGGTCCGATTCCAAATCGGGCTTCATC
>JAGQVA010001455.1 GCA_020438265.1 Bacteroidota bacterium | reverse complement strand
ATTGGCAGAGTGCTCAGGAAGGCCCGGGGCTGCATATAATGAGTCAATCAGGATTTTTTCATCTGCTTTCAGATCCTGATTGGTATCGGAGACAAACCACAGGGGAATTTTTTCTGAAAGCAAAATTCCACCTTCAACCACAGCAATGGCTCTGGGCAAAACCAGGCTATCTATAAAAACCACGCTGCTATCCATTCGCCCGTCCTGATCCAAATCCATTAAAACTGAAACTCTGCCCGTAGGATTTTCTTCTCCATTTCCATCAATATCTGGCATAAATCCCCGCATTTCGACTACCCATAAACGGCCTTTTTCATCGAAGGTAAAAGCAACCGGGTCCTGGATCATGGGTTCTGATGCAACAAGTTGAATCGTCAGCCCTTCTTCCAGTTGGAAACTATTAAGCGCTTCTTCAGGACTTAGGGGGGGAGAAAGAGATTCCTGGCAACTAATGATTAGGCTACACAGGATTATTAGTAGAAAGGAGTAGTAGTATTTCATTTGCAGCGTTCAAAGCTATGGAGGAATTTACTTAATAAAGAAGATAAATAGAAATATTAGCATGCTTTTGAGTTGTGGAAGAAAGGGTGAAAAGGATTGTGCGGTCCTGGGTAGTAAATTTTATTTCTGAAATAATCTAAAAAACAAAACCAGGAACCAATTAAGGCTCCTGGTCTGGGTTAGCTTTCAGGATATTGAAATGCTATTGCTATAAAAAAGTAGAAACGTGTACTCGTTGATCTCAGGAGGAAGATTTTCTCCATCCGCCCAAAAGTGCTCCGGTTACAATAAAGGTCAGAAAAGTATTTCCCTGATCGATGAAAGTAAGCTCCATAGAGCGCATGGAAAAGGTGTTTTGAATCATTATTTGTGCAAACACAAAGGCCAGCCAAAATAAAGCTGCAGTTTGTACGCCTTTTAAAGCCGAATCAATCGGTAGTTTGGTGAACAAATAAGCCATACCATAGACAGTTATTGCTGCGCATATTAGGGAAATAATATAAGGAGAAGCACCTCCGGATTCCGCTTCAGCTTGAGTAATTTCAGTCAGAGCCATCCACTTTTCCTGAAAAATGGTGTACCATCCCATAGGAATTAATTGGTGCAGAACAATGGCAACAACCGCTGCCAGATGGTTGATTTTCAAATCTTTCATGTTGGTGGGATTAGGTTAGTGTTTGATTTTATTAAGTTTCTGAATCAATCAATCGGAATTTTAAAATGTGTTACTTTTGCTATAATTTTTAGTTGTTTGCCATTCTTGTTGCTTTATTGCAAGTAAATTTAGTAATTTCTATTGAAAAGTTAAGAAATTTAGTTTCGATTAGCAATAATTGCACATTTTTTTAGCTTTGATGAGTTCTGATATTTTT
>JAGQVA010001454.1 GCA_020438265.1 Bacteroidota bacterium | reverse complement strand
CCTTAAGTTCCCAGGTATCAGCTGCAATGTCATAAAGATATGTATTGGGAGAAGCGATAACGTAAAATTTATTGTCAAAAGGAAACCCCAAAAAGAAGCCATCAAAGTTATAGGTATAAAATGGAACCTTAGACTTTACAGATGACCATGCTTCATTTTGATATTTGTAAAAAGGAGTTGGACGCCCACCACTGAGTAAATACAAGGTTTCATCAATTTTGGCATAAGCAGACAAATAACATCCAAATTGAGAAACAGGATGGAGAGAAGGTTCCGAAAACAGAGTTACCGGATCAAAGATATAATAAGATCCTGTACCCTGACCGCAGGAAAAGACATGTCCTTTCTTTCCATCACTAACGCCAAAACCACGAATCTTAAATGGGTGTGGGCTTACCTCCATCCCCCAGGGGCTATAATTATCCCCCAAACTGGTAAATGAAACAGGGTTTCCATAGACAACCTTGCCAGACAGTGCCCCATATGCCCGAACTATATAATCAAATCCTTTAACCAGTTGACTATCAATCCGAACATGAATGATTCCTTCATTTATATCTGTTCCCAATATCAATTTATGGGAACTGTTTATATCAGGCTCTTTTATGTCCCAGAGAAAACCGTATTCCTGGGTAGGGTAATTTCCTGCTCTGACTATCTCAGCCTGAAAGGTAGCTCCAGTTTCATTTATGTCAGTGGGCTGTTGGGTCATGATAATTGGAAAATTTTTGACAGGCGGTAGCTTTTCCTTACAACCAAAGAATAATAGAAGAAAGGCAAAAAGAGTATAATTTTTCATGGTTAGAACATTAAGCCAACATGCAAATGAATTTCAGAGAAATTTAGGGGCATCACCTCATTTCCTAAATTATAAAACTGACTATATCTAAGGGCTGAATATATGGAGGAATTTGAGCCATACTTTATAATCGCTCCTCCTCCCAAGGCGTAACCGAACTGATTTTTGAGGAAATAAGGTGGTAGAGGACTGTGATAAATCACTTCATCTTTAAGATTTTCATAAAGAAAAAAAGTACTATTATCTTTTATCGTTCGGGAATAGAGCGGTCCTCCTTCAAAAAAAAGACTGGTTTCGGGTCTGTAAAAGTTATATCTGAGGAGCAGTGGCAGAGAAAGGGAGGTGTGATTCATGACCATATCATAATCCAGAATGATTGAAGACGGTGAGGTTCCAACTGGTCCGATTTGCGTAGGATTATTGGAGATATTATCATCCAGAATGATTCCTTGTTTTGAATATACAGCTCCTATATATCTTCCATATAATTCAGGGTGAAAAGAAAAATTCCCCTTTCCTAAAGGAATATCAAGAAATCCTCCTGCCATTAATCTTATCGAATTTTTGAAATCAA
>JAGQVA010001453.1 GCA_020438265.1 Bacteroidota bacterium | reverse complement strand
CCATATTAAACACATTTCCCGGTTTGCTTCAAATGATTGTAAAACATACACATGGAAAACCCTTTGACTTATATTCCGCCCGTTAGTACACTCAATCCAAAATTTGAGCGAAGGTCCGAACTCAGAGAGATTATGGATGACCTTGATCTGGAGGGAGAGATTTTACAAAAAGCCCTGCGGCAACTCGCGATTATTAATACCTGGTTGGGAGGGAACAGGGTAGTGGTAAATGGATTAAAAAAAATGGTCCGTGATATTCCTTCAGCCGAATTATCAAAACCGCTTGAGATTGTTGATTTGGGATGTGGAGGCGGTGATGCGTTGAGAAGTGTTGCACGTTGGGCGAGAAGAAAAAAAATCCCTGTCAAACTTACCGGGGTGGACGCCAATGATTTTACGGTGGAATATGCCAAAGAACTTTCCCGAAACTATCCGGAAATTACCTTTATCAAAGCGGATTGTTTTTCGTCCCGGTTTCTTGATCAGTCCTTTGATTTTACGCTTTGCAGTTTGTTTCTCCATCATTTTTCAGATCGGGAATTAAATGCGAGATTGAAAGACATCAAAAAAATTAGCCGAAGAGGGGTGATCATTAATGACCTTCAGCGCCATTGGCTTCCGTTTTACCTGTTTCGGGTTTTTGCCTGGCTGCTTTTCGCTTCGAAGATGGTCATTTACGACGGATCGGTGTCGATTTTACGGGGTTTTACAAGAGAAGAATGGATCAATAAATTATTAAAGATGGAGCCGAAATCCTGGACCATTCGCTGGAAATGGGCTTTCAGACATCAGATTTTAATCAAAACTTAAGGAAGACACTGAATGATTTCAAAAATACTTTCAACTGCCACGGCTCTGCCCCGGTATTCATTTTCACAAGAGGATAGCCTTGCTTATGTAGAAAAATGGGTGCAAAATCTCCCTGATCGGGAAAGGCGAAAAATCCTCAAAATTTTCCAATTTGCCCAGGTGGATAAAAGATATACGGTTCGCGATATGGACCAAATGCTTCGGGGCGAATCTTTTCAGGAGCGCAATAATCTCTACATCGAAGAAGCAATCAGACTGGGGGAAATTGCCTTGAAAAAAGCCCTGGATAAAGCAGGACTGAAACCCGAAGACCTCGATTATATTATCACAACCAGTTGTACCGGTTTTATGATTCCTTCGGTGGATGCGTATCTGATCAATAAACTGCGTATGCGCCAGGACATTATTCGTCTGCCGGTAACAGAAATGGGATGTGCCGCCGGAACCTCAGCGCTCATTTATGCCCACGATCTGCTCAAGGCTCAGCCACACAAACGCGCTGCCATTCTGGCCATTGAATTCCCTTCCTGTACTTTGGTTAGAGAGGATCTTACAATGACGAAT
>JAGQVA010001452.1 GCA_020438265.1 Bacteroidota bacterium | reverse complement strand
AGCTATTTTCAATATCAAGATGTAAATCACACTCACTTGGTTGCATGGCAGGGTAATATCCTCCACTTTTGCGGGAAATATAACCCTAATGAATCAAACCCTATACACAATTGATCTAATCGGAACCTTTGTTTTTGCCATTAGTGGTGCTTTGGCGGGTTCAGGGAAGAAGCTGGACATATTTGGTGCGACCTTCCTGGCCTTTGTAACCGCTGTCGGCGGAGGAACAGTCAGAGATTTACTCATTGGCAGTTTGCCTGTAGGCTGGATTCAGGATATCAATTATCTGATTGCGATTCTGGCGGGAGTAGTTTGCACTTATTTTTTCAAAAGATATATTCTTCCGCTTAAGAAAACCTTTTTTATTTTCGATACCATCGGGATCGCAGTCTTCACCATTCTGGGAATGAATAAAGCCCTGGGGCTGGGTGTTCACCCTGTGATGGCAATTATGATGGGGATGGTTTCTGCTGTAGTGGGAGGCGTGATTCGAGATACGTTAACCAATGAAATTCCTCTGATTTTCAGGCAGGAGATTTATGCTACGGCGTGTATTGCAGGAGGGATTAGCTTTTGGCTGGTAGGGTTTGTTTCTCCTTTTCCGGTGGTGAATGTGGGGATTACCATTTTAGTGATTATTGCAATTCGGGTGTTGGCGATTCGGAATCGGTGGTCTTTGCCGGGGATTGGTTAGGAGGGGAGATTGATAATCTCAAACATATGACGATTTTAATGTTGATCTACAGTGCAGGATTGCGGATTGGAGAAAGCATTCAGGTGCGGAAAGCTGACATTAATTTTGAGCGAAAATCAGTGTTTATCAAAGCGGGTAAAGGGAAAAAGGATCGGTATTCAGTTTTATCTGATAAGGTGATTGTTTTGCTTCATAAGTACCTAAAGGAGTATAAACCAGATTACTGGTTATTTGAGGGCAAGGATGGAGATCAGTATAGTAAAAGTAGTATCCAGAAAATCTTTCGGAGAGGAGTAAAAAAAGCTGGAATCAACCCCTATAGTACTGTACATACCCTTAGACATAGCTTTGCCACTCATTTGCTTGAAAGAGGGATGGACTTACGATATATTCAAATTTTGCTAGGGCATAATTCAAGCAAAACCACTGAGATTTATACTCACATTACTCAAAAAGCTAGAGAAAAGCTTTGTAGTCCATTAGATTTTTTGGAATTTTAGGTAATTTATCTTGAGAAAATAGTTCCGCCTTACACACCAAATAATTCTGTATACACGGAACCTTCAATAATAGATAGAAGGAATACGCGGAACTGGAGTTCCGCATAGTTGGATGTTGAACTAAACCTCCTACGTCGGTAGTCCTCGTGGCGTAGGTTTTCTGCTGATTTCCAGGTTATTT
>JAGQVA010001451.1 GCA_020438265.1 Bacteroidota bacterium | reverse complement strand
AAAGTGGTTGAATGGATTCTCAATCTTGATAATCCGGAGGTAACTCAATTTATAAATGGTACCGGGTATCGTTTGGAAGAGCTACTCAAAAAGAATTCTCAGGAAGGACTCCAGGCAGAGATTTATCTTGGCTCTGATCTTAAACAATCCCTTCATTCCAAATTTCCAGCGATAGATTCTACTCAAAAACCTGCCTGGTCTTTTTCTTTGCCAGAAATTCATTTTAAAGATTCCGGTGCATTTGCTCCTTTGAATGAAAGGTTTTACCTCAGAATAAAAGGAGAGATTCATATCCCAACCACAGGGATTTATATATTCCGATTAGAAAAATCCTCCCCCGGAGAACTGAAAATCGATGGTTTGACTGCCATTGCCAATCGCCCTGATGATCAGGAAATTAATTTGCACCTGGAAAAAGGGACGCATGAACTGACCGTTCACTTTTTGGGTAAGAGCTCAGGTGATACATTATCCTTGCAATGGATTTCCCGTCAGGAGGAATATTTTCATGTTATTCCTGATAAGGTGTTAAGGTAAATGTCTTGTCAAGTAAAAACGCTCATCTTTTTTATAGATGCGCGAAGCGCAAAAATCGGACCTGTCATCCCGGAAATTTTTGGAGTCGAAGCGACAAAAATTATCCGGGATCTCGCAAAAAGCACATAAAATGGTCAAATTTTAGAGATCCCGGATATTTTACGCTTGCTTTCAGCTTGCGCAAAATTCCGGGATGACATGACCCTAGTTAGCGCTTCGCGCAAGATGAAAAACATAAAGCAATTTGCTTGACAATGTATTTATCTATTACTAAAGTTGTTGTCCCCCTGAGATTAATTTTATCTTCCCCATAAAAAAGTCAGTAATTCCTACCTTTGCATCATGGAAACCTGGCAAGAACTCAATCAAAAAGCCCTCGAACTGTATCCTTTGGGAAGATTTCCCGAAGCGATCCAGCTCACACTCAGAGCAATCAAGATCGTCCTGAATGAAGAAGGAAAAGAAACGACTTCTTATGCCACGCTGGCCGGAAATCTGGGCCTTTATTACCAGTTTCAGGGAGAATATGAAAAAGCCCTTGGCCTCTTGTCCGAAAGCATCAAAATCTGGCAGGACCTGGGAGATCCAGATCCTTTTACCCATGCCTTATCTCTCAAACATCTCGGCCAAACCTATGTGAGAATGAGCAAATTTCAGGAAGGGGAAATCTTGTATCAACAGGCCCTACCTATGATGGAGAAAACCCGTGGGCAGGAAAATGAAGAGTATGCATCTGTGCTTTTTGATATGGGAATTATGTATATACTCAGCGACCAGATTGATAAAGCAGAAGAGTTTTATCAAAAGGCGCTGAATATTCGGGAGAAAGTGCTCGGCAAAAATCATG
>JAGQVA010001450.1 GCA_020438265.1 Bacteroidota bacterium | reverse complement strand
AAACATGCTGCGGGTTTGTTTGTCATACTTTTCTTCGATTTTCTTCAGCACTTTATTGCTCAGTGGCTTAACAGTATTGGCTGCGTATGAAGAGGCTGAAAATATCAGAAAGATGCCAACTAACATAAAGGCATTTATATGCTTATTCAGACGGTATTGGAAAGTTGAAGGTATGTTTCTGATAAATTGTTCCATGTGGGTTGTTTGTTTATTTCTATGATACAAATAACGGAAGAAAATGCACGGTAGATTGGGAAATGGTAGTGAGAGGGCGGTTTTGGATCAAGAACAGTCTGTTTTTTGGTTCAAATGGTATAGATAATTATACAGTAATGGCTAATTATCATACATGACCGGCATGCCAATTAAGTCTGCATGCACAAATGGTCTGAACAATACTTCCTTAAAAAACCCTGTGCTCAACGAATAATTACCGTCTTTCAATTAAATTGCAAGTATATTATAGGACGGATCGTGAAAATAGTATCTTATGGATCATTTGCATCATTTCTACTTTACCGCTCAGGAAAAACGGTTTCACGTACGTCCGATAAATCCTTCGGATAAAGATCTTTTCCAAAAAGGATTTAGTGAGCTTTCAGAAAGATCAAAGTTTCTGCGCTTTTTTTCTATTCCACGTAAATTGACGGAATCTCAACTTCATTATCTTACAGAAGTCGATGGAATGAATCATGTTGCCTGGGGAATTCTGGATACCTCGGGAGATGAGGCGAAACCTGTTGCAGTTGGCCGTTTTGTAAAATTGAATAAGGACTCAGATACCGCAGAATTAGCAATTACAGTAGTCGATTCATACCAGCATAAAGGAATCGCCAAGGTTTTGGCTGCTGTATTACACATTGTTGCGGCTCAGGTAGGGGTAAATCAATTCAGGGGGTATGTACTGGAAGAGAATAATTATATCCTGGAAATTCTCAAACATTTTGAGATCCTGAAACGGGCAAAGAACAATCATTTAATGATCGTAGATATCAAGGTTTTTCCAAACCATACCACAATTCCCAAAAGCGCTGCCATGCAACATTTCATACAAATCATGAAAAAAACAGAGTTGGCAATGAAGGGAGAACCATTTTCGCTGTAAAGAATCCGGTTGTCCTCTGGGTAATAAGATCTTTAAGGAAGTTTCATAAATCCTTTTCCCGACCAGAACCTCATTCGTTGAGAAAGTAGCACCAAAAAATGTTGAGTCATTTACTTCACCTAAATTCCCCTCATTATGAATCGATTCCATCACATATTCCTCGTTTTTGCGATTGGGGCAAGCATCTCAATCCTTTCTTGCCAGCAGGCAGCAGATAAAAACCCTGACCAGCTCAAACAGGAAATCACCCAAACCGAAAAAGCCTTTGCCAAAATGGCTCTGG
>JAGQVA010001449.1 GCA_020438265.1 Bacteroidota bacterium | reverse complement strand
ACCGTTATTGAGCGCTTCTCCTGTACCCCAATGCCAGAACCAGTGCCAATTATAAGGATGAACATTGTCGCGATACTTTTTGCGGGGAGCAGGGCCCTGCCATAAATCGAAGTCTAAATAATCAGGAACGGCAGTAATTTTTCCATAACCGATCGGTTCTCTGGTATTGGCGTACCAACCTTTGGCAAGATAAACACGGCCAATCATTCCTGATTTGATGTCTTCGATTGCCTGAATCACATTGGACCAGGACCGGCGCTGGTTACCCATTTGCACAACGCGGTTGTACTTATGTTTGGCTTCTATGAGAAGTTCTCCTTCGCGAGGGTTATGGCTACAGGGTTTTTCGACATAAACATGTTTTCCAGCCTGAAGGGCCATAATTGCAGCAGGTGCATGCCAATGATCAGGAGCTGCAATAGCAATGGCGTCAATGCTTTTGTCTTCCAATACCTTGCGAATGTCTTTTTCGACTTTGGGAACTTTTTTCTGATATTCACCAATAGCCTTCAAAGCATCATCGACATAACGGCTGTCAACCTCACATAGATAAGCGACCTCACAGTCTTTTTGAGCAGCAAAAAGTTTGCATAATTGCTGGCCACGGCTACGGACACCCATAATGGCAATGGTAATTTTTCGGTTGGGAGAACCCTGACCGAAGATATGGAAAGGGCTGGCAATGAAGCCTGCGCTTGCTCCCAATATCGCTGATTGATGCAGAAAGGACCGGCGGGAAATAGTAGTAGTATTTTTCATAAGTACAAGAGATTCTGGTAGGCCAATAATTTACATCTCAGATTCAGGGGGACAAAATTTTAGGGAGAGTTTTTTGATTTTTTGCATGATTGCATTGTTGCATTGTTGCATCATTGTATTATTGTATTATTGTATTATTGTATTATTGCGCCGGACTAAAGTCGCGGCGCAATGATAATAAATGTCTGGGAAGGAATTCCCACAGGCCCTCACATCATTGCGCCGCGATTTTAATCCGGCGCAATAATGGGGAATAAATTCCCAAAATACTAGCCGTATAAACAACTAATAACCAACCACTTAAAGAACATATTCCCAAAAATTACGACCGTTGTCGTAAAAAAAATTTGACATTACGACCACCGTCGTATATATTTACATCATCATTACGACCACTGTCGTAAAAATCAGGATCAGTTATCTATTATGTCAAAAGAATTTGAACATCCAACCGAAGCCGAACTGGAAATTCTCCAGGTGTTGTGGAACCACGGTCCTTCGACCGTAAGATTTGTACATGAGTCTCTGGGAAAACATCAGCGTGTAGGCTATACCACTACGCTCAAACAAATGCAACGCATGTTTGAGAAAGAGTGGCTGGTCCGCAACGAGGATAGTAAACCTCATTATTA
>JAGQVA010000143.1 GCA_020438265.1 Bacteroidota bacterium | reverse complement strand
GTCCTGAAGTAAAATTGGTTTTATTAGTTGAAAATGAGGATACACCTGAGCAGAACCTGGAAAAACTGGGTTTTACACCAGAGGTATACAGTCCTTATTTTGAACTAATTGATGACCATTTAATCGGTTTATGCAAAGAAAAAAATATGCAGCTAATTCCCTGGACAGTCAATGAAAAGGAAGATATCCGAAAAGTTCTGGATATGGGTGTAGATGGAATTATTTCTGATTATCCGGATCGGGTAGTGGAAATGGTAAGCAAAAATAATCAAGAATAAATGACTGAATTTAAAGATACTTATGGTCCCTGGGCCATCGTAACTGGTGCATCCTCAGGGATTGGAGTTGAGTTCGCCCGACAACTGGCCGCTAAAGGGCTTAACCTTATTTTGATAGCCCGGCGTAAGGATCGTCTGGATGCGCTGGCTGAAGAACTCTCTGGAAAACATCAGATTACTGTAAAGACACTGGAAGTTGACTTGGGAGCTTCCGATTTTCTGGAAAAAGTCAGAGAAGGGACAGACGGATTAGAGGTGGGTTTACTTGTAAATAATGCCGGTGTGGCTGTTAATGGGCCTCTTCACAAACCAGATTTGGAAAAACAGCTTCAAATGCTCCATGTCAACTGTACTGCTCCCATGGTTCTTGCGCATGAGTTTGCGAATCAAATGATAGCAAGACAAAAGGGCGGAATTATTTTCACTGCTTCCGTTTCGTCTTTTTTCCCGGTTCCTTATGTGGGACATTATGCAGCGACGAAGGCTTATGGATTATTCCTGGCCGCTTCCCTCAATTATGAATTAAGGAAAGACAACATTCATGTTCAGGCTATATGCCCTGGATATACCGAATCTGAGATGACCGAAAAGGTGAGAGCAAAAAAAATGTCTGCACAGGCAGTGGTCAAAGAATCACTTGACAAACTGGGACGAAAGTCTGTGGTCATAGCCGGGTTAAAAAATAAGCTGATGGTTTGGTTTATGACCAAATTTTTCTCTACTGAGGCTCTGGCGAGAATTGGGGGTAGGATGATGGAGAAATAGAGTTTATTTCAAACGGTCGATATTAATAAAAACACGGAGGCACAGAGACGATTGATTAACAATTCCTCTGTGCCGCCGTGTCTTTGTGTTTTATCTTAAAGTTAAGCCTCTTCTTCCTCCGAAGAAGCCTTTCCTGGTTTAAATTCCAGATACAACCCTGCCGCCAGACTCAGCAAAAGAATAATCGAAAATACAAGCGAAATTTGATTTCCCAGATAAAAAGACCGGGACTCAAATTTAAACTCAATTTTGTGTTGTCCGGCAGGAATCCGCATTCCTCTCAGGATGAAGTTTGCCCGAAAATGAGGCACCTTTTCTCCATCGAGATAAGCTTGCCATCCATTTCCCTCACTGGGGTTGTAATATACCTCTGAGAAAATAGCTACTCCATCTTTTTGCGAATTGGACTCATACACCAGATCATTAGGTTTGAAGCTGGTGAGTACAATTCGGGCATTCATATCGGTAGAAGGCACCCAACCCTCCAACTGTTTGGCAAAGCGACCATTTTCTATATTCTGATCAACAATGGCAGTTGTCTGAGGATAGAAATCATTCAGTGCAGCGATTTCTTCATCAGGACTATTGACATACTGGATTTTATTGACAAACCAGGCATTGCCCAAAGCCGCATAATTGGGCAAAGGTGGAGCCTGAGGGTTGTAAATGAAATAGCGGGTATTGAGCATATTAAATATCTTCAGGCTGGCCAACCCTGCTCTCAGGGATGAATCACCAGGCTGAGATTGCAACAACGCCCCTAACTCCTGGGTTTCCCGACTGATATGCTGTTCTATCATGTGTTGATATCTGCGTAGTTTAGCCGGGTGATATCCCCCTACTGATTTGTGGAAATAAGATGTCTGCGCATCATTAAATGGCCCATCTGGACTGGTAAAGTTAAAGACCCGGAAGTTGGGATCAGTATCTTTGAGAATGGCCTGATCTGCAGTAGTCGGAGCAATTTCATTTTTAAAAGCCCTTTCTTTGGCAAAGTTCGACACATTCACATATCGTGTGGCAACCGGTGCCATATCCAGGAGGATCAATACTGCAAGACCAGCATATACAACCGGTTTTTTTACCCTGCCATTTATATAGGCCCAAAGCAGACCCGCAGAAACCGCAATAAATCCAAAGGCCCGGAACGCATCAGTTCTGAACATGGAAATCCGTACTTCACGAAGGACCTCCAGAATATTTTGATATCTCTGAATATCAGCATCTCTCTGAAAAGACATAATTGATGGCCCCAAAAGCGCCAGGAATAAGGCCAGTCCACCAGTGATAGCAGCAGAAACCAAAATCCATTTACTTGTATCTTTTGCATTCAGCTTTTCTCCAGAGTCAAAAATTTTGGATAAAGCCATAATCCCTAAAAGGGGAAAAGTCAGTTCTACAATGATCAATGCAATGGTAGGGGCTCTAAACTTATTATACAGGGGAAAATAGTCAAACATGAAATAGTTAAACGCTGCAAAATTCTTTCCCCAGGAGAGGACAAGAAAAAAGACAGTTGCAGCAATGAGCCACCATTTTGTTTTTCCTTCAATCAGAAAGAGCCCCAATACAAATAGAAAACAAATAATGGCTCCGGCATAAACCGGTCCTGAAGTACTTGGCTGAGGTCCCCAATAGGTAGGTAAAACCAGTTCTTTTTGTTGAAACCTTCTTGCCAGTTCGCGGTCATCAACGGTAGTAACAGAAGCGCTGCCATAGAAGTTGGGAATCAACAGGGTCAGTGACTCCGATATTCCATAACTCCAGTTAAAAGCGTAATCTTTCTCCAGGCCAGGTTTGGTTTCACCTGTATCAGCAGATTTGAGGACTGCTTTTCCGCGCATGGTTTCAGCGGCGTATTCGTAGGTCGTCCATAGACGCCCAATATTGGGACCAGTCCCAATAATCGCCGCAATCAAAAGAAAGAGGGAAGCCTTGACAAAATCCGGCAGCTGTTTCTTCATGATTGCATCAACCCCATAGGCAATAATGATCAGCCCGATCGTTAATGCCAGATAATAGGTTACCTGAACGTGGTTGGCCGTAAGTTCCAGCGCCAGAAAAAACGCAGTAATGGAAGCACCTAAAATGTATTTCCCCCGATAAGCCATGAGCACTCCGGCCAGGACAGGTGCCATATAGGCAATGGCGTTGGCTTTGGAGGCGTGGCCCGCAGGGAGAATCACGAAAAAATAAGAAGAAAAACCAAAGGCAAGAGCCCCAATGGCACTCAACCAGGGATTTACCCTAAGTGTTATCAGCAGGAAGTAAAATCCAATAAAATAGAGGAAAATATAATTGGCAGGACGAGGTAGTCCCAACCAGAATATTTTATTGATTGAAGTGAAAAAATTGCCAAAATGATCGATGCTGGACTGGAAAGCGGGCATTCCGCTAAATACTGTACTTACCCACAAAGCTTCTTCTCCGGTTTCGGCCCGAAAATCTTTGGTTTCTTTGGCCACGCCTTCATAAGCCCTTATATCTTTCCAGTCAAATACCATATTTTCGAAGAAAATAGGTCTGAAAAGCAAAATGGCAATCAGTACAAATCCAGCAATAATTCCTACGTGAGTTAAGGCTTGTTTTTGCCACTCCTTTAAAGAGGAATTTGTGGAGGTTTTCTTATTTTTAGCCATACAAGTGGTTGATATGATATATCGCCTAAACTAATAACCCGATCTGATGGATGCAACTTTCGCCCGAATTTCCTATTTACTTTCCCGCAATAAGTTCATCAGGTAATCGCCGTAGCCACTCTTGATCAGAGGTTCTGCAATTTTTTTGAGTTGAGCTGCATCGATAAATCCCATTCGGTAAGCCTGTTCTTCGATACAGCCAATTTTAAGTCCTTGTCTCTCTTCAATGATATGCACAAAATTACCCGCCTGCATAAGAGATTCATGGGTTCCGGTATCTAGCCAGGCTGTTCCACGTCCGAGTTTTGATACCCGGAGGTTTCCCTTTTCCAGGTAAATGCGGTTGACGTCGGTAATTTCCAGTTCTCCCCTTGGTGAAGGTTTGAGGTTTTTTGCAATTTCGACTACTTTTTTATCATAAAAATACACACCTGGAACAGCATAGGAAGATTTGGGCTTTTCGGGTTTTTCTTCAATGCTAATGGCTTTCCCTTCTTTGTCAAATTCAACCACACCGTACGCTTTTGGATTGGAGACATGGTAGGCAAAAACCAAACCGCCGCCTTCCTGGGAAATTTGCTGACTGGCGTTTCGCAGTGTACGTGCCATGTGTTCGCCATAGAAAATATTATCTCCCAGAATTAACGCCGCATCATCATTGTCAATAAATTCTTCACCAATTATAAAAGCCTGAGCCAGCCCTTCCGGGTTTTCCTGAACTGCGTATTCGAATCTGGCTCCCAGCCTTGAACCATCTCCCAGCAATTGTTTGAAAAGAGGGAGATCTTTGGGCGTGGAAATAATGAGTATTTCCCTTATTCCTGCGCTCAAGAGTGTAGATAAGGGATAGTATATCATCGGTTTATCATAAACCGGCATGAGCTGTTTACTGATGGAAATGGTGAGCGGGTATAATCTTGTGCCTGAGCCGCCGGCGAGAATAATGCCTTTCATTGAGGGAAATTATGTCTGTAAAAATGTTTTCTTATTACAACCAGATCGGAAGATCTAAACCCCGTTAGGGGTTTTATATTGGTAGAAAAATGGAGCCTCTTTTTACCAGCGCGTCTCAAGACGCGCAAGTTTTAGGAGGGGTTACCAATCTTCTACCCACATTTAGCCCTTAACAGGGCTAAGAAATTCCGATTTAATTTTTACATAGGAAACCCCTATACAAAAACAATCCGCAATTTAACCAGAAATACACTCAGATCTATATTTGGTTTAAAAAGGAGAGTCAAATTCTGCCAATAAAGGATGATTTTTGTCCTTTTCCGACAAAATAGGCGGAATATCACGCCAGGGAATACTCAATTCCGGATCATTCCAGAAAATGCCACCGTCAGATTCCCGGTTATAAACATTTGTACATTTGTAGAAAAAAAGGCAGGTTTCGGAAAGGACCTGAAATCCATGTGCCATTCCTTCCGGAACATAAAGCATGTTTTTCCTCTCAGAATCCAGTTCCAGGCTATAAGACTTCCCGTAGGTGGGAGAATTTTTCCTAAGATCTACCACAACATCCAGAACAGATCCCTGGAGTACGGTAATCAGTTTGCCCTGTGTATAGGGAGGGCGTTGAAAATGAAGGCCTCTTAAGGTACCTTTTACAGAAGAGGAGAGATTATCCTGAACAAAACGAAGATGACCAAGGCCTATTTCTTCGAAGGAACTGTGGTTAAACAACTCCATAAAGAAGCCCCGGTCATCACCAAAAATGTCTGGTTCTATAATAACTAATTCAGGAATAGAGGTTTCAAACCTGCGGAACCCCATGAACTTGTGATTTAAAATATTCGATCGTTTTAGCCAACCCTTCTTTGCGGTCAACTTTAGGCTCCCAGCCCAGAACTTCTTTAGCCACAGTAATATCCGGTTTTCTCACCTTGGGATCATCCTGAGGTAAGTCTTTGAAGATGATTTTGCTTCCGGAATCCGTCAAACGAACCACTTCTTCAGCAAATTCAAGAATGGAGATTTCTGCGGGGTTACCAATGTTTACAGGCTGGTCGTAATCACTCAGGAGGAGGCGGTAAATGCCTTCAACGAGGTCGTCGACATAACAGAAGCTTCTTGTTTGACTTCCGTCTCCGAAAACAGTGATATCTTCACCTCTGAGTGCTTGTCCGGCAAATGCAGGCAGCGCACGTCCATCATCGAGGCGCATTCTTGGGCCATAAGTATTAAAGATGCGGATAATGCGGGTTTCGACACCATGATAACGATTATAAGCCATTGTCATGGCTTCCATGAAGCGTTTGGCTTCATCGTACACACCGCGATAACCGATAGGGTTTACATTGCCCCAGTAATCTTCTGTCTGTGGGTGAATCAAAGGATCTCCATACACTTCAGAAGTACTGGCAATCAACACTCTGGCCCCTTTTTCTTTGGCCAGACCCAGGATTTTGTGTGTTCCCATTGCTCCTACTTTCAATGTCTGAATTGGAAGTTTGAGATAATCAATGGGACTGGCAGGAGAGGCAAAATGCAGGATATAATCCAGTCTGCCTTCTACAAAAGTATAATTGGTGACGTCGTGTTTTACATAAGTAAAGCCGTCGACTCCAAACAGGTGAGAAATATTAGCAAGGTTTCCGGTAATGAGGTTGTCCATTGCAACCACCTCATAACCTTCTTTAAGGAAGCGATCACAAAGGTGAGAGCCGAGGAAACCGGCTCCACCAGTGATCAAAACTTTAGGTTTATTACTCATTCGTCGTGATAGTTTCACTTGCAACAACGGATTTACGTCCAATAGAATGATAGGTAAATCCTAGCTTTTGAACTCTGTCAAGTTCATAAACATTACGACCATCGAAGATTACAGGAGCTTTAAGGCCTGCTTTGATTTTATCAAAGTCAGGAGCGCGGAATTCATTCCACTCAGTAACAATCACTAAAGCATCAACGCCAACTGTGGCCTGATATTGGTTATCTACATACTCAATGTCCAGTTCTGGATAGTAAGTCTGCACAGATTCCATCGCTTCAGGGTCATAAGCTTTTACTTTTGCACCCATTTCGAGGAGTCTTTTGATGATTACCAATGCGGGAGCTTCGCGAATGTCATCAGTATTAGGTTTGAAGGCTAATCCCCATACCCCAAAAGTTTTGCCAGAAAGATCATCTCCGTAAACAGAAATCATTTTTTCTACCAAAATGTGCTTTTGTGCTTCATTGACTTTCATTACAGCGTCCAGAATGCTGAAGCCATAATCATAAGCCTGAGAAGTTTTGTACAAAGCAGATACGTCTTTTGGGAAACAAGATCCACCATATCCAACACCTGGGAAGAGGAATCTTCTTCCGATACGAGAATCTGTACCGATTCCTTTTCTTACGTTGTCTACATCAGCACCCACTCTTTCGCAGAGATTGGCGATTTCATTCATGAAAGAAATTTTGGTAGCCAGGAAAGAGTTTGCAGCGTACTTGGTTACCTCTGCACTACGCTCATCCATAAACAGGATGGGGTTTCCTGACATAACGAAAGGCTTGTAAAGATTGGTCATCGCCTCGGTCGCTCTTGGAGAACGGGTTCCGATAACAATTCTTTCGGGTTTCATGAAATCCTGAACTGCAAATCCTTCACGAAGGAATTCAGGGTTAGATACAACATCAAATTCAATATTGGTACGATCGGCAATCGCTGCTCGTACTTTATCAGCAGTTCCTACGGGAACAGTACTCTTATTAACTACTACGCGATAATCGGTCAGAATCTGACCAATGTGATCGGCAACACCCAATACGTACTGAAGATCAGCAGATCCGTCTTCCATAGGAGGAGTAGGCAAGGCTAAAAAGATAATTTCCGCAAAACGAACGGCTTCTTCCAGAGAATCTGTGAAGTTAAGACGTCCTTCTTTGGTGTTTCTCTCAAAGAGAGTTTCCAAACCAGGTTCATAGATAGGTACCTGTCCGGCACGAAGTTTGGCTAATTTGTCCTGGTTGTTGTCAACACAAAGGACATCATTTCCAGCTTCCGCAAAGCAAGTTCCAGATACAAGGCCTACATAACCTGTTCCAACTACAGCAACTTTCATTGTAAATACAGTTTAAATATGAATTATTGAGTATTAAACTAATTAGACTTTTTCAGTTTTAGAGAAGGTTAAAGCTTGTTTTAAGCTGTTTATAATAAAAGTTTGTTGAGATTCATCCAATTCTGTGTGCATGGGCAAACTGAGAACTTCTTCCGTAAGTTTCTCTGAAACGGGAAAGTCTCCTGGCTGATATCCATATTCCTCGTAAGCTCCCTGAAGGTGAAGGGATACAGGGTAATAGATCATTGAGGGAACACCCATTTCATTTAATTTGGCCTGCACCAGATCACGGGCTTTTCTTCCTGCTTTAATTCTCAGTGTGTACTGATGAAATACATGGGTAGAATAGGGGGCCCGGTATGGCACGAATACATCGTCACAATCACTAAGTAGAGAATCGTATAAATCTGCGGCCTCATTACGGGCCTGATTATATTCTTTTAAATATCGCAGTTTTACATCCAAAACAGCAGCCTGCATAGAATCCAAACGGCTGTTAACTCCAATACTCTGATGATAATATTTTACCTCAGAACCATGATTACAAATTACCTGAGCTTTGTCAGCTAATTCATCATTATTGGAAAAAATAGCACCTGCATCGCCAAAAGCACCCAGATTTTTACTGGGATAGAAGGAAGTCGTACCCATATCGCCCATCGTTCCGCTTTGTTCTACACGTCCATCACTGAATGTAAATTCAGCTCCGATAGACTGAGCTGCATCTTCAATGACACAAATTCCATGTTTTTGGGCAATAGAAAGGATAGATTCCATATCCGAACATTGTCCAAAAAGATGAACCGGTACAATGGCTTTGGTTTTGGGAGTAATGGCTGCCTCAATTTTTTCAGGATCAATATTAAACGTCTGAGGATCAACGTCTACAAAAACCGGCTTAGCCCCCAGAAGCGCAACCACTTCGACTGTCGCCACAAATGTAAAAGGAGTTGTAATAACTTCATCGCCCGGTTGCACACCGGCCGCCATCAATGCTACCTGAAGGGCATCAGTCCCGTTGGCACAAGCGACGACATGGGCTCCGTTGAGAAATTGGCTAAGGTTATTCCTGAATTGTTTAACTATCGGACCATTTATATAAGCACCAGATTCGAAGACCTTATTTAATTCTAAATCAATTTCATCTTTGATCTTTTGATACTGGGTAATGGTGTCGACCATTCTGATATTCATGCAGGGCAATGTTAAGATTGTAGTCTGGTTATTAATGTCAAGAGCAGGAAGGTTTGAAAAGTCAAAGGTATTAATTTCCGGGCATTGATTCTTATTTTAGACCTCAACCGATATACTTTTTGTATGACCGGTAATTTTGATTTCTCAAATACGAGTAGTCAGCCCGCAAGCAACCTAAATACTTTTCATTTGCGTTCTTGAATTATCATATTCAAATTCGCAAGTGAGTAAGGATTATGTTCTAGGGTTGGCACAAATCTACGAATCTGTTTTTCAAGTCTCAAGTCAATATTGAAAATATTTAATCATCAACGAAAATCTTTTATGACGTTACATCGATTTGGGGTATCCATCTTTTTAGTTAGTATGACCATAGGTTTAAGCGCTGGCCTTCAGGCTCAAAAAAGCATTACTGACTCTACCATTGGCTTGACGCTCGCTCAGATTACTTACCGGGGGATGATTCCCGGTGGAGATATGGCAGACCGTTTTGGGTTTGTTTCGGAGTTTGGGATTGACCTTGTGTATAAGTTCAAGAATAATTTTTATATCTCCGGCGGGTTTCAGGGAATGTTTGCCGATAGCATTAAGGAGCCGGGATTGCTGGAAAATT
>JAGQVA010001448.1 GCA_020438265.1 Bacteroidota bacterium | reverse complement strand
AAGCGACTTTCTGCAGAAATTCGGGGAGTTTTGCCTCCAGGGCTTTATAGTCTGCTTGTGGATCAAGGGCGATATAGGTATAATAGTCAAACCAGAACCAGCGACCAGTCGAAATATCGGGATTCTCATGCTCAATAGTGGCAAAGGACATCAGAATGTCAAAGGAAAACTGGCTATTACTGGGAGGTTGAGCAACTACTCCGGTAACGGTATAAGGTTTTTCATCAATGCCAAACAAAACAGTTTGACCGATAGGGTTCTCTTCTCCAAAATATTTTCTGGCAGTGGACTCGGTGAAAACCAACTGATAGGGCTCTTTTAGCGCGGAAGAAGTGTTCCCCTGTAAAATGGGGAATGAAAACATTTCGAGAAATCCCTGTTCAGCGATATAAATATGGTCTTCCTGAAATTGTTTTTCACCAAATTTCATTTGTCCCTGTCCGTTGCTGATTCGTGTCCAGGATTCAATTTCAGGGAAATTTTCAGCAAGCTTTGGTCCTACCCAGGGAGGTGTTAAGGCCATATTAAATATCTTTCCCGGCGTTTCCAGATCACAGGCAACCCGATATGTTTGATCAGCCTTTTCGTGGAAAGTATCATAGCTAAATTCGTCATTCACATACATGAATAAGAGAAAAAAAGTAGCGAATCCCATACTCAGCCCCAGGATATTCAAAGCCGAATAAAACTTCGATTTTTTGATCTGGCGAAACGCCATCTTAAAATAATTGCTATACATCGCAGTTGGATTTTTGAGAAAAGAAGGTTTCCAGGAAAAAAATTTGTAAACCAATGAAAAGGTATCAGCCCAGTACCAAAGCCGGGCTTTAAGAGGAGACATATTTTCCAGTCGTTCATAATAAACTTCTTCCAGATCTCCCCGAAATTCTTCAATCAGGGATAGCGGAATGAATGTTTCCAGGAGCCGATTGGCCCATTTGGGAGTAAAGGGGAATTTCATATTATCCCAGTTTTAAGTCTGGAATTAAGGACCACATTTTCTGGCGAATGAGCTGAGCTTCCTTAAGTGCAGCCATGCCCGAAGCAGTGATTTGAAAGATACGCTTGCGACGATCGCCTCTTTTTGCGCTTTGACCAGCCAGCGCAGAGGTAAGGTAACCTTTGTCCTGAAGCCGGTAAAGGGTAGAATGAGCCGCTCCCAAAAGGATTGAACGATGGCTGTGTTTTTCTATTTCCCGCTTGACCGATACACCATAAGCATTGTCTTCCAGAATGCAGACGGCTAACAGTACTAACTCCTCAAATTCTCCGATTTTGTTACTTGTCATAGATATACATTTTATACATACTTTGTATATATACAAAATTATAAGAAATGATTTGTTATCAAATTGTATAAGGAAGATTTTGAAATTATTCCTGGCTTTGAAAG
>JAGQVA010001447.1 GCA_020438265.1 Bacteroidota bacterium | reverse complement strand
TAAACAGCTCCATAAACCAACGGTACACTTCATCAGGATCAAATTCGCAGAGTACCATAAAATTGCCCAAAACCATCAGCCTTTCAATATGATGACAATAACCCGTCTGTAGCACTTTTTTGATGGTCACATCCACAGGAAGAATTCCTGTCTCACCATGCCAGAAGGATTCCGGAATCTTTCTTGTAAATCCCCAGAAGTTACGGGTGCGTTCTTCCACCCCTTTCACCTCGTAAATGCCCCGGATAAATTCCCGCCAGCCGATGATTTGGCGGATAAATCCTTCCGTTGAATTGAGGGGTATATAGTGCGTCTTTGCATATTCCAAAACAGACTCCACCACCTCTTCCGGTGAAATCAATCCTACATTTAGCATGGGAGTAAGCACACTATGATGTAGTATTGACTGACTCGCTACAATAGCATCTTCATAAGGCCCAAATTCGCGAAACCGATCAGTCAAAAACCGCTCCAGCCATTTGCGAGAATCATTGAAAGTGTAGGGATAAAGCGGGTATTTGTGTAATACCCCGTAATTATTCGGGAAATGATGCCCTACATATTCACAGGCTTCTTCATAAAACGAATCCGCAGAGGGATAATGAATCACAGGCGACAATTTCTTTTTGGGATATTTTTTGCGGTTTTCGGCATCAAAGCTCCATTTTTCACCCAATGGTTTGCCTTCTTCCTCCAGTAAAATCTGCCTCTTCTTTCGCTGATCAATGTAAAACTGAGTCTGGAAAAATTTCTTTTTATTCGTTTTGAAAAAATAGCTTAATGTTTCCGGAGTGTTGAGGAATAAGGGAGAATCATATTTCTTCAGAGTTATTCCTGCTTTCTCAGCTGATCTTTTCAGGCGTTTTTCCAGCCAGTCATCAGTAGGGTCAATAAAGTCGATGGTTTGGGTTCCATTCTCTCCAAGGGTTGAAACTAATTTCCTGATATCAGCCAGTTTTTCCGTAGCAGAAATATATTGAACGTCATGTCCTTTCTCCTTTAAAAAGCGCTCATAAAACTTCATCGAAGCGCGGTGAAAGGCTAGTTTTTGTTTATGGAAATTGTATTGATTGAAGAATAATTCCTCTTCGATTAAAATGACTTTTGCTTGTTGCAGCGGTAAAGGGCTTTCTTCAAAGAGTTGGTGGGGAAAGATGATATTTATGTGATGATTGTTCAAAGCCGGGAGGTTATTTTTACTTTTATTCTTTTCACGCAGAGGTGTTTTTCAGCTTTTCTCTCGGCGTACTCTGCGTGATTCTTCTACATTTTTCTCACGCGGAGTACGCAGAGACCGCAGAGGTGCTTTTCCATTTTTCTCTGCGCACTCTGCGAACTCTGCGTGAGTCTTCTAAGTTTTTCTCACGCGGAGTACGGAGAGACCGCAGAGATGCTTTTTCATTT
>JAGQVA010001446.1 GCA_020438265.1 Bacteroidota bacterium | reverse complement strand
ATTCCCTTATTGACAGAAACAATATTTTCCGCCTGAACTACAACTTTTGGAAACATCTCCTGCAATTCTCTGGCGTGGCCCCAATGGGTAGAACAGGTTTTTCCGTTTAAAATGCCTGTCTCAGCCAGCAGGAAAGCCCCAATACAAAAAGCGGCAATTTCAGCGCCTTTGAGGTATTGATCATGTACCCAATCTATGACTTCTGTGTTAATGTTAATCGCCTCTTTCAAATCTCCATGTACTGCAGGAATAATAATCAGGTCGGTTTTCTCGATATCTGTTATCGTCTTTGGGGGAGTAACAGTATAAAATCCATCCTTATCGTTGGCAGGTTTGGCGTGGCCAACAAATTCGATTTCAAACAGTCGCGTGCGGGTTTGCTGAAAAAAGACATCATTAGCCCAGTTCATAATCTGAAAAGAACCGCCAATATTGACAATGCTATACTGACCTTTGGGGATGAGGATTGATACGTGTTTCATTTGTTATCATAGATTAATAGCCGAATTTACACCAATCGCCTGTCGCAATCAACCCTTTAGATTGTCGATAATACACCCTGATGGTTATCTGACGACAACCTAAATTTGTATTAAATCATTAACCTTTTACAAATTATTATGGCAAGTGTAAGCACTTATCTCAATTTCCCCCGAAATACAGAGGAGGTATTTAATTTTTACAAATCTGTATTTGGTACTGAATTCCAGGGCCCTATTATGCGAATCGGAGATGTACCCCCACAAGAAGGAATGCCGCCTATGGCTGCAGAAGACAAAAACCTGATTATGCATATTGCGCTTCCCATTTTGGGAGGACATTTACTCATGGGAACAGACGCACCAGAATCGATGGGTTTCACTCTCAATTTTGGCAATAATGTCCATATAAGCCTCAGTCCTGATACAAGAGAAGAGACAAAAAGATTATATGATGCTTTATCAGCTGGAGGAACTGTGACAATGGAACTTCAGGATATGTTCTGGGGAGATTATTACGGAAGTTTTGTAGATAAATTTGGAGTGCAATGGATGATTAATTGTACAGAGAAAAAGGTATAACGCCTACATTTTTTCTTTATCATTAGTGATTATCACGAATGGTTTTGTATAAAATGAAATTACTCTCAAAAAATTGATATCCGAACAAGGATTAACGATATTCGATTTGCGAAGTAAGTCCTATAAAAAATCATTCGTGATAATCTCTATTGCATATACAACTTACCATTATGGAAACTACAAAAAAATCTATTCCAGGCATGATTCTAAGCGGACTCGTAATCGCTTTCATGCTAATGGACGGCATCTTCAAGCTTATCCAACCTCAGGAAGTCATTGAATCAACGGTTAGCCTTGGTTATGGAGAGCACCACATTCTCACTATGGGTATTTTGGGGCTATTGGTT
>JAGQVA010001445.1 GCA_020438265.1 Bacteroidota bacterium | reverse complement strand
ATCCCGATTATTGCGGGTTCGGAAATCAATGATGATCCGTTTCAGCCTTTATCGAGGTATGCCTTGGATCTGATGGCAGAAAAGGGGGATGATACACCCATTGAGTGGGTTCATCGATCACAGCGTTATACAGAAAAACTGGCCACACCAGATGTAACTGTAGCTGACCTGATCGGTGATGTTGATCCAATTAAAGCTGCCACAATGAAATTACCCTATTCCGATGAAAGAGTGATTCATTTTGGGTTAATTCCGCGTGCACATCGTGGAATTTTTGTTATCAACGAATTGCCTGACCTTCAGCCAAGGATTCAGGTGGCATTGTTTAATATTCTGCAAGAAGGAGATATTCAGATTCGTGGTTTCAAATTGCGTCTGCCTCTGGATGTTACCTTTGTATTTACAGCTAACCCCGAAGATTATACCAATCGGGGAAGTATCGTCACTCCGCTCAAAGACCGGATTGAAAGTCAGATTTTGACGCATTATCCCAAATCCCTGGAGCTTTCGATGAAAATTACGGAGCAGGAAGCGCGAATTCCAGCAGTTCAAAAAGCCATTGTAGAAATTGATCCATTGGCTAACGAACTGGTAGAGCAGGTTGCGATTGAAGCGCGTAATAGCGAATTTGTCGACGAAAAAAGTGGGGTTTCTGCCCGATTGACAATTACGGCGGCGGAAAATTTACATAGTGCAGTGGAAAGACGGACAATTATCAATGGAGAATCGAGCGGATATAGTAGGGTAGGGGATCTGATTGGAGTAGTTCCGGCGATTACAGGAAAAATAGAACTGGTTTATGAAGGAGAGCAGGAAGGAGCCGCTATTGTTGCCCAAAAACTCATTAATAAATCTATCCGAACTACTTTTGTGCGCTATTTTCAAAATCCCGAAAGATTAAAAAGAAACGATACAAATAACCCTTACCGCGATATTACCAATTGGTTTGGCCGGGGACATGTCGTGGATTTGATGGGAGATTTGGGTGAAAAAGAATACCGAAAAGCGTTGGATAATGTGCCTGGATTGGCAAAACTGGTCAAAAAACATTTTCCTAAAGCCAAGGATGATAGAAAATATTTCCTGATGGAATTCGTCCTTCATGGATTAGCGGAATATTCTCTGTTGAGTAAAAATTCGGTTGAATCAGGAGCCCAGTTTAAAGATCTGCTGAGCAGTATGCTGAATATTCCAGATGATGAAGATGATGGTGATTATGGTGGTTATTACGAAAATTAATCCATGGCAAAAAACAGAAGAGGCAGGGACAACGCTGAGATAAAAACAGAAGACAAAAAACGAGTATCCAAAGAAGGAATAAAACAAATGGTAGGAATATTTCGGTATATCCTGCCATATCGTTCCTACTTTATCCTGGGAATGCTTTTTCTGGTTCTGTCAACGGGCGCAACACTT
>JAGQVA010001444.1 GCA_020438265.1 Bacteroidota bacterium | reverse complement strand
CTCATTTCTTCAAATCTTCTCAAACACAACTCAACCATCTCCCGATCAATATGATACTTTTTGGGCAATGTCTTCAAAATCTCATTCACATCAGCCGGTCTTCGGGTTCCCTCGTGCGTTACCAGTGTGTACAGGATCGTCAAAGGAACCTGATTATTGCCGATTTCCTGCCCAACTTCAACCATCCTGTGAATCAGAAAGGTTTTCATAGCTTCTCCTATTGTCCCAACCCGTTCTACCAATTGGGGATCAAAAACAATTTTTTCTCCGTCCTGGATCTTTTTGCGATACATCAAATCAAAATATACCTGAAGACTGGTCAGGTCAATCGTTCCATAAGGATCTGCCAGATTATACATAATGGCTTCCGTCGTCTCTTCCGGTTCAATGAGGGGGATGTCATAAGCCTTCAATGTGCCTGTAATCACCTCTCTGATATGGTGCCGCCTCATTTTTTCCAGCCTGAACCGATTCTCAAAAAGAGACGGGACAATGTATTCATAATCAGATAAATAGGCTATGTATTCTTCCCGCATGGAAAGTAATACTGTAAGCTGGAGATTCATGGATAGAATTTCCGCCAGTAATGTAAAAAACGCTTTTCTCTCTTCGTCCTTACCAAGGATAAAAAGTTCTTCAAACTGGTCGAAAATCAGGTAAATGGGTTTATACTGATCGTAAAAGATGGATTTGAGGATTTTGGGAATGGGGGTGTTGGGCGGAACTTCACCAAGACTATGCGCTCTGAGTTGATGTTCAAAAGATTCCATCAGATTATTCTGCCGGCGAATGAAAATCGAAAACCAGTCTGTGTCCTCAAATTTATTACACAAACCACAGTTAATGAGACTGCTTTTTCCCGTTCCGGATAAGCCGTGCAAAAGAATCAGGTTTGACTCAAAAACCTTTTCATATAATTGGTCGATCTCCTTATCCCGGCCAAAAAATATATCCCGATCTTCTTTTTGATAGGAATCCAGAAATTTGAATGGACTTTTCATAAGCAAAAGATAAGGTTTCTGTTTGAAACTGGCCTTGCGGGAATCCCTTCTTGAGGGGATGGGGCTCGCGCGAAGGGGTCCAACAAAGGGGAAATCAGCAGCCTACACTTTTTCCAACAGCTGATGCTGATTGAGGTTGAGGCTTATGGTATTGAGATCATAGCGAAACCGCTCGGCTTCGGTGGAGAGAAAAATCCTGCCTTGTAGGGGAATGCCTAATACCGATAATTGAGGGCTGGCTTGTAAGCGAACGAAGCTGGGGGGAATGCCACTGAAATCCTGGGTTTGGTTAGAATATTGGGCAGTGAGTCGTGCCTGACCAGAACTTGTCCCCAACTTGATTGGGGAACTTGAAAAATTCTTAGCTCCATCTTTTGCACTCATCTCTTGAATCTCACTCTGTTCATAACGCCGGGTAACACAGG
>JAGQVA010001443.1 GCA_020438265.1 Bacteroidota bacterium | reverse complement strand
AAACCGGTAGATTTGTTGATAGGTCGGGGGATTCATGCCTCGGATTTAAATGATTATCAGTATGGAAAAACCCTTGATGCCATTTACAGCTATGGGTGCACGAAGCTGTTTTCAACTCTTTCCAGTTCGATTTTTCTCCAGGAGGGCCTGGGGATGCGGATAGGTCATTATGATACGACCTCTATGAGTGTTCATGGCCAGGGGTATGAATCGGAAGATGAGCAGGCCATAAAGATCACCTTTGGCTACTCCAAAGATCACCGAGAGGATTTACGCCAATGGATGATTGGGCTGATGGTCGAACCCAGTCATGGCATTCCCTGGTTCTTTCAGGCCCTGGATGGAAATACCTCTGATAAAACGCACTTTCAGACGGTTATTTCTCGGCTGGAATCAGAAGCCAAAGCGAGTGAGGATCCGATGTTCCTGATTGCAGATAGTGCCCTTTTTACGGAAGAAGGTCTGAATGAGATTGAAAAGGTAGATTATTTGACCCGTGTTCCACATACCTTCGGCCAGGCCAAAGCTCTATTGAGTCAATATACACATACAGATCTGCCCGCCTCTGTGATCGAAGGCTATCGCTGGAAAGAAGAAGCCGTAGAGATCTTTGGTCGAAAGATGCGTTGGCTACTGGTCTTCTCTGATCAGGCATATCAAAGAGAGACAAAAACGCTGGAGAGAAAGGTGGTCAAACAAGAGGAGGAACTAGCTGAGCAGCTTCGTAAGTTGGCCAGGCGTAGTTTTGGTTGCCAACCAGATGCAGAAAAAGCACTGAATCAGATCATTAAGAAGTTTTCCTACCTCCAATTGGACGGAGCCCAATATACATCCAAAAATAAATCGGCAAAGGTAGGCAGGCCCAAAACAGGCCAGTCTCTCACAAAAGCCTGGAAAGTCAAAGCTAGTGGGAAAAGAGATGAAAAAGCCATCAAAAAGAAACAAAAACAATTAGGAAAGTTTATCCTGGCTACCAATATCTTAGATCAGCACAAACTTCCCGCAGCTCAGATATTGACCCATTACAAAAATCAGCAACAACCCGAAAAGGGGTTCAGATTTCTCAAATCGCCCCTGTGTATGGCCGATGCACTGTTTTTGAACAAACCTGAGCGAATTGAAGCCCTGGGCATGATTATGTGTTTGGCCCTCATGGTTTATGCCCTTGGAGAAAGAAAGCTCAGGCAAGGATTAGCTGAGGTCGAGGAAACTGTCCCAGATCAAAAAGGAAAACCTACGCAAAAACCCACATTAAGATGGATTTTTCAATGTTTTGAGGGAATCTCTTTACTCCAAATTCACCTCCCAGACCAACAAATACAGAGACAAATGCTCAACCTCAATGTCTTGCACAAACAAGTCATTGCCATTTTTGGTTCCACCGCTGAAAAAATTTACCTTTTGGCTTTTTCACCCTAGGAAGACGGG
>JAGQVA010001442.1 GCA_020438265.1 Bacteroidota bacterium | reverse complement strand
GACTGAGTTTTTTGAAAAAATCAGTATAGGAAATTTTGCGAAAAAATATCATCATGATTAATGGATAAACCACAAAAACCATGAAGGCAAGTCCCAGAATCAGGGTAAGGGAGTAGGAGAGAAGACCTTTAAATATTTCGAATACTTCAGCCGGAGTATCAGCCATTTTCGCAATCACACCCGCCATCAGTGCAAAAACAAAGTATGGAGCTGCATTCATCACGATTTCCACCATTTTCAGAAAAACCTCATTGATTCCATTGATGAGGCTTTTTACCGGCGTGCTGAATTCTTCAGGTATTTTTAACAAAACAATGCCAAAGAAAATCGCAAAGAAAATGACTTGCAGCATTTTCTTCGAATCACTTAAAGCATCAAAAATATTATCAGGCACAAAATCGACAAGGAAACTTAATGGCCCTGCGTCTTTCATTTGGTCTGCCTGTGCCATTCTTGCTTCTACATCTGCATTGGCTAATTCCTTATTGAGGGCTGCTTCCGCATCCGAGCGGTAGCTTGCATATTTTGGATCTTCCAGATAGTTTTTCCCGTCCAGAACTTCTACTCCATCCGTTTGTTTGACCCACATTTCGTATTTGATGCGGTTTTTCTCCCGTTGATCCATTGACATATAAGTTCCCGGACCAAGAGTGTTTACGATCAGCAATCCAATCAGCACTGCTCCAAACGTTGTCGTGAGATAAGCCGCAATTGTTTTTCCCCCCATTCGCCCCAGCTTATTCAAATCTGTCATACTGGATATTCCACCAATGATAGAAAACAAAACCAGCGGAACAGCGATAAATTTGAGCAATCGGATGAAAATCTGGCCGAAAGGATCAATCCAGTCAATAGTAAAATTGTTCCAGCCAAGCCAGCTCGAAACGAATGAGTAAATGATGCCTATAATCAGGCCAATAATGATCTTCCAATGAAGTGCGAGGTCTTTCATGCAATAGTAGGTTAGATACTTTTTCCACTGTAAATATAAGATTTGTCGTGGTTAAACCTAATTTACAAGATTAACTCAATATTGGTTTTTCCCTTCACTTTTTATATTTTTTGACCAAATATTACTACTCATGTCAAAAAAAATCCTCATCATCACTGGCGACGCCGGCGAATCCTATGAAGCCTGGTACGCCATTCACCGATTTGCAGAAGCTGGAATCGAAACCCAGGTCGCCGCTCCTTCCAAAAAACGCCTGAATATGGTCATGCATGACTTTGAAGAAGGCTGGGATACTTACGTAGAGCGAAAAGGATATGGCCTGGTCTCTGACCTGACTTTTGCAGAGGTTAATCCTGACGATTATCAGGCAGTTCTGATCCTGGGAGGTAGAGCTCCCGAATATCTCAGACATGACCCTAAAGTGTTGGAGATTATCCTGCATTTTCATCAGGCTGATAAATTTATCTTTTCTATTTG
>JAGQVA010001441.1 GCA_020438265.1 Bacteroidota bacterium | reverse complement strand
CTGCATATATGGCTGCTAGCACCCCAACTGTCATCACTGCTACTGCTATTACATTTAAAATGAAAATCCGTTTGGGAATATTCTTCAATTTAATCAATTCGCTCACATTTTTCCGGTCTGGAATTTTCAGGCTTTCTTTAAATTGAATAATCCCCGACTTTGAAAACCCATGTATCAGCAATTTGGGAATGGATTTATGGATACTAAAATGATAAACTGCTTTGGAAAACAACCTCTGGAAACTTGGCACCAAAACTCCACCTAAAATAGTCCCAATTGCTGCTGCGAGCAGAATAAATCTAAAATCAAGGAGATTTTCTCCTGTTCCATTTTTAATGTTTTCCTCAACCTGCTTAGCCAGTAAAGGTGCCTGAAATCCATTAGCCGTTCGGGAAATCAAAACCATAATATTAAACAGCGCAAAAGAAACAGCAATTCGGCGAGTCCTGATTCCGACAATTCTCACAGAATAAGATAAGGTGCTGATTAGATGGATAACAAAGGTGAGAGTGAATACGATAATAATCTGGTGAGTCATTTTTCTCCGCGATTTACTCTTTCTGCCTGAATCCTCCGTTCCTCATCTTTTATTCGCTGAATTTTATCCTTATTGTGTATTATTATCCACTTACCTTCTTTCTTTTGTTGCCTTACTTTCGGGCCGCTTTGAAAAACGGCACAATGAAAGTGAATCTTCACATTCTAACGAATACAGAATTCTATTATCCACAGGATAAAAACAAAGCATTCTGCCGAATGCCAGAGCCCGCATTATTGCGCCGTTTTTTAAAGCGGCGTAATGATAGGTAGGCAAAAAGCCTTAAAATCAATTTTTGCAAAAAACCACAATATATCCCTGCCTAATCATATAATTTGGAAAAAACGCCATTCTTTGATTCTTCCTTTCTTTCTCTTTGAATAATCCCCAAATCCCTTCTCTTGTCCGCAAAAATCCGTTTCATCTCCCCATATTTTGGTTTTAAGTTGAGGCTATAAACGAATAACACAATGAAACTCATTATACATCTCTTTCTATTGCCCGTCTTCTTATTTACCGCTTCTCACAATATGATTGCAGGAAATTATGTAATCATTCCCAAACCCATCGAAGATGTCATACGCTCCCAGGAAAATCAAACGAATATTTTGAAAAAAACGGAGCAGTCTTATCAAAACTATGGCTCAATCCAACAAGAAAATGAGGTCCAAAACAGCTCTGAGACTTGTGAAATACTATTTTTCGCGCTGGGCCTTTTTCTAAAGCCATTATTCGTTATTGCTGCGATTCTGGGCCTGTTGGGTCTAATTACAGAATTGGATGATTTGAGCGAAGGAAAGACTGAAAAGAAAGAAGAAAAACAAATTTGCTATACCTCTCAAAACCTTTGGCTTTCTTTTTCTTCATGGGTGATTATGGCTATAATTTTATA
>JAGQVA010001440.1 GCA_020438265.1 Bacteroidota bacterium | reverse complement strand
TTTATAGAACAATTGCAAAAAAAGCACAGGAATGGCTTGTCAAGGGTGGCTGGCTTTATTTTGAGATCAATGAAGCGTTGGGATCGGAAATGATTGATTTGATGAAAGCTGCTGGTTATTCAGCAATTGAATTGGAGAAAGATTTGCACGGGAAAGACAGGATGGTCAGAGGGCAAAAATAAAAAAAGCACCTGTATGGGACAGATGCTCTTTTTCATTGTACAAACCTGATGCTTAGAAGATTCTTGTGGGTCTGATATCGTCGCCGCTAATTTTATTAACATAGGCAGATGTATCTTTATAGAAAAATCTTATCATAAAATTATTAGCATCATATTCAGTTGAACTCTGATAACGCTGAACATTTCCGAGGAAATTGGTATGACCTTTTTTGTGAAGATTATAATACATCAGATCCATTTCTTTGATCGATGGCATAAACCAGTCTTCATATTCTCCAATGACCAATTCATCAACTAATTTGGTAGAAGTTGGGGCACTCGTACACATTGCTTCAAGAATTTTTTTGGTATTGGCAGGGCCATCTCCAACCTCATAACCAGTTGCTCCTGTTGCCTGACCATAACATCCCCAGGGAGTATAGTTTCCATAATCAACAGGGGTTGTCACCATACCATTTCCAGTAAAATTAGGATATTTATCAGGTTCTGTATTCACAAAGAAAATAATCCCTCCCTGATATTCTTTTCCATAAAGGCTATCCAAAGGTATACCAGCCGTAACCAGATCCAGGGGAGTTTCTACTCCTTTAGCCAACCTGGCCTGAACGGATAATTTGGTTTCGCAGAATTCTCCTTCTGTACCTTCAGGGCAATCACAGGTGCCATCAATACAGGTTCCATCATTTTGACAGGTAACCCCATAACAAAGATCTACTACATCACAAAACTCACCACTTACTCCATCAGGACAATCACAGGTACCATCCACACAGGTTCCACCATTTTGGCAGATGACTCCATTACATGGATCGAATAATTTATCACAGGATTGAATAAGGGTTACAAAGCTAAAAAAGCTGATTGCAAGGATAATTGAGTGTACTCTTTTCATATTCATTAAGATTACAGTTGATATTAGTTTTAGGTGTCAGTGAATGGTTTCGTTCCATTCAATACCCAAAATTAGGGGGGGTAAAGGAGAAGTTTTTCTACAAATCGGACATTTTTCATTTTATCTGTTTTAATTTAGGGGTTACAGGTTTTGTAGGTCAACAAATAGTGGCTTAATAAGCAATGTGATGTCACCCTGAGCGTAGTCGAAGGGCCTAGGTAGAAGAGTATGTTTTTCAGTACTTAGACCCTTCGACTACGCTCAGGGTGACAAGCTCTCTTAAAAGCCTACGGCTTATCAGTCCATCACTTACTTCCCTGGAAAACCAGGAAGGTCTTGAAAAAAAAACAACTCCACCAA
>JAGQVA010001439.1 GCA_020438265.1 Bacteroidota bacterium | reverse complement strand
AGTTATAGATTTCAATCCAGGGATCATTTTCGCCATTATTATCAGTTCCTGATGTGGTATTAGCAGGCAGGACTTCATTAATATAAATACCTGAGATAAAGGAGATAATATTAGGCGCACCAGGAGTTGGAACGTAAAATTTTCTAAAAGTACTGCTTCCGTCAGGATCTCTTCCTTCAGAAACATCAGTGATTTGCGCGCCAAAAGTGAGGCTATCTACGAATCCCGTATCCACGCCAATTACCTGTGCCAGACCGATCTGTTCACCACTGGCACCTAGCTTGATATCTACGTGGAGGACACCTTCTGCTGTGTTCTTATCTGCCCAAAGTATAAGAAATCCTTTGGCTGGAATGGTTGTGAGATTGGGGTCAGTAGCAGGAATCTGCCACATGGCAGGATTGGTCAGGTCATCAGTGATATACATTCCGCCAATGTCAACAGGATCGTCTCCGTCATTATAGATTTCAATCCAGTCTTCAAAAGCGCCTGATTCGTCAGTGATACCTGTGCTATTGCTGGCCAGAAACTCATTTATATATAAACTGCTAAAAGGAAGCTCATTGGCTGCACCAGGGGTAGGGGATGGGAAAGTTCTGAAGAATGAACTTCCATCGGGGAATCTACCTGTAGAAGTATCGGCAAACTGCTCCCCAAAGGTCAGGGAATCAAGGACTAAAAGGCCCGAGTTACCCATGACAGAAATCCCAATTTGCTCACCACTAGCACTTAATTTTATATCCACATGCAATACACCGTCAGCAGTATTTTTATCTGCCCACAATAATAAATGCCCACCCGCAGGAATAGTTGTCAATGCAGGATTTGTAGCCGGAATCTGCCATAAAGTGAGATTTGTCAGATCATCGGTGATGTACATTCCACCAATATCTACTGGCAGAGATCCTCCATTATACAACTCAATCCAATCTTCGTAAGTACCAGATTCATCGGTAATACCTGTGCTATTACTAGCCAGAAATTCATTAATGAAGAGACTGACAACTGTATAGGAACCCGTATGCCTGGCGCTCCATTCACTTCCCTGTTTTACTCTTGACTGAACAACCAGTACTTCATTTGCAGGAATAGAAACGGGGGAAGAGTATGTGATAGCAGAAGGAGATACATTACCATTGGACAGCATTGGATCTGAGCCATCGGTAGTATAATAAATGGTTCCGCTACCATTAGGGTTAGTCATCGTCAGGGTAAAACCTGGAGCAAAAGATCCGCTTTCTTCGTTGAATACTACAGGATCAATGCCTGGATAAAACCCCTCAGCTCTCAATGCATTAATGAATCGGACAGCATTTCCATCCATCAAACCATCCAGGCGGTTTACTTCCGGTGTCCAGTAATCATCTTTGGTACGAGTCGTTCCATCGTCAATTCCGTCGCCCCATCGTGCAGACTCGGCTATAATTGCCGTTTCAATC
>JAGQVA010000142.1 GCA_020438265.1 Bacteroidota bacterium | reverse complement strand
TTTTTTGCCGGTGATGATGGTTATGCTTATTTGGGTATTTTATGTAGTTTTTGATGAAGGTATGCGAAAAATGAAGTTTTCACATACCTTCCTCAAATTATTGGTTATTTCCTCCTTTCTCGGAGCCTTTACCTATCCCGTATGGCTGAAGTACAAAATTCACATTCGTCAGGAAACTGCCGGAACTTTTGAGGAGCAGGAAAAAAGAGCGGTATTACAACGAATGACACAAATCGTTTCAGATTCTGATTTGCCAGTCAGATATACATGTTTGGAAGAAACCCGGCTTTGGGGTCTATCAGGGGCTGTGAAGGTGGATTTTTTGTCATTAACTCAATCAGATAACTTTCCTCTTAAAAGCCCGGTGAAACTTATTTTGGTCCTGGAAGAAGAAGATTCCGTTCCCCAAATCCCGTTGTTTTTTATTGAAGGACAAGAAGAGCTGGGAGGAAAAAAGCTGGTTTATGGAATATTAAGAGAGAATACGAGTTCTGATCTGCCAGAATAAGATTATGTTTTTTCTATGTTTTCTCTTCTATGTGATTACTATGAATGACTATTTGGCTATGTGGTAAAAAAATGTGGTGAAAACGATAAGTGAAAAAACATGCAAATTAGAATGCTTTCCTATTTTTTTCAGGTTGCGAAAAATTGTATATTTGCTTTTGGTTTGAAAATCATATTGCTATGAAAACGAAAATTGCTTTTTTTCTATCTGCCTTTATCATAATGGCATTTTTTGCCCAGGCACAACAAGATCATAAGATTAAGTTTGAGAAGACGACACATGAATTCGGAAAAATAGAATTCAATGGGCCTGCTGAGTATACCTTTAAGTTTACCAATGTTTCGGAAGAGCCCGTTACCCTTGACAGGGTGAAAGCTTCCTGTGGTTGTACCACTCCTTCATGGACGAAAGAAGAAATTGCTCCCGGAGCAGAGGGGGAAATCAAGGTGAAATACAATACCAATCGTCCCGGTATATTCACCAAAACCGTTACGGTTACCTATGATACGGAGGAAAAACCGGTTGTCCTTTATATCAAAGGTGAAGTGGAAAAGAATCCGGAAGCTGCTGATTTGACTGCTTTCCGCTACAATATGAAAGGATTGACTTTCGACCAGATCAACCAGACCATTGGTACGCTGGACTCGGATAAAACCAAGACAATTGTATTCAAAGTGAAAAACGTCAGCCCACAACCGATCTCATTCACTGGAGTGTATGACAAGGAAATGATGTTTGAAATAGAGCAAGATAAAATGCAATTGACTCCCGGCCAGATTGGAACCATTAAAGTATCCATCCTGGGTGAGCGTTTTATCACACCAGGTCCTTTCAGTAAAAAAATCACGCTTTATACCGATGATCAGGAGCAGCCTGGAAAAGTGCTTTCTATCAACGGTAATATCAATAAAGTATATACCGAATCCGAACTGGCTGCTATGCCGGGTATCGAATTTGAACTGACCGAATACGACGCGGGTAATATACTCGAAGGAGAGAAAGTGATTTACGGTTATAAGTTCAAAAACACGGGAAAAGGCGATCTGGAAATTGAATCCGTGAAAGCTTCCTGCGGTTGTACTGCAACTGCTCCCAGGGACAAAGTCATTCCTGGCGGAGGAACATCCGAGATTATAGCTAATTTTGATTCTCGTGGTCGTCAGGGGCAGCAAACCAAAACCATCACAGTCAGGACCAACGATCCTCAAAATCCGACAATTGTCCTGAGATTAAAAGCGAATGTAGAGAAAGATCCATTCCACGTAGGTGGCGGGGTCCTTCCCGGAAATAATAATAACTAAAATCCAAAGGCTAACGGCTATTGGCCGTTAGCCTTTGGATTAAAACTTTTTTTCGAGCCAATCGTTAAAGAGTATCCTGGCGAAGCCAGAAGAACATTGACATGGGGACGACACGGTATTGACGGGTTGATAAGTGTATCGTATAAGCATGCAGTGGGTTGTAGAAATTCCACTTGAATCCATTTCTGCACAATTATAAATGGCGAAAGAAATTACGCTCTCGCTGCCTAGTTAGACTAAGTAGCCAGATGTCTCTCGGGAGTTTTTTACTACCGGATTCCCAAATGAGGGACACATCAAAACCAGATAGTATGCGGCGCGGGAATCTCCCGACCCAAGCCTAAGATAAGGGAGAAACTCTGAAGGTAAGACCTGTCGGTCGGTTCGCCTCCAGAGTATCAAAGATCGACTAAGCATGTAGAAGGCCTTACATCTGTTTTCTCCGGACGAGGGTTCGATTCCCTCCGTCTCCACAATAAAATGAACGGGATAAGCAATTTTGCTTATCCCTTTCGCATTTAATAGAGGAAAATTGAGTATATTTATAAAAATAATGTTGATCACCTCATGATTAATTATCAAGAATACATTTCCATCGATCCTGAAATTCGTTTCGGACGCCCTTGTCTGATCGGTACAAGAATTTCAGTATATGATGTGCTGGGCTGGTTGGCTGCAGGGATGAGTATTCAGGAAATTATAGATGATTTTCCTCAGTTGAATCAATCTCAAATTATGGCTTGTTTAGCCTATGCTTCAGAGCGTGAAAGAAGGGTTAAAGTAGCTGCATGAAATTGCTTTTTGACGAAAATATCTCTCATCGGATCATCCCTTTGTTGGAAAATGACTTTTCAGAAATCAAGCATGTCAAATCTATAGAAGGTATCAATCGAGATTTGGATATTTGGGAATATGCCAAAAATCATGATTACACCATTATTACCTTTGATGAAGATTTTTTTGAGTGGCAATTAATTCGAGGATACCCTCCTAAGATTGTGTGGTTGAGATGTGGAAATACTCCTACTAAATTATTGGCTGGAAAGCTGATTGCTGAAAAGGCAAATATTCAACAATTGATTTTGGATAAGAATTTGGGGATTTTGGAGGTTTATTAGTGAGACTGTTTTTAAGAAATGCGATTCTTCGTTTTAGCAAATCTTGGAAAAATCGTATCTTTAGAAGACATAAAGTCTTATTATGAAATCCAACACCATTTTAGAAGAAATCGGTGGTCTGATTGTTAAAGATCATCTCAAAGAAGCCATTGAAAAGCTAAGTGTTTTGCTCAAAGGCAGTAAACTCCTGGATGAAGTCATCCTTCAATCCGGCCGATACACGGATATTATGAAACAAATCCGCCAGAACACGGTGAACTTCGAGAATGCCAGCATTACGAAAAATCAAATCCGTTTTGCCCTGATGGATATTACCAGAATTCTGGAAGAAGAGAGAACAAAGGACCCTGAGATAGGAGCTGAAATAGAAAAAGTTGCTGATAGGGAAAATCTGATTCAGATCACTGATAGTAAAAATGTGAATACAGGAAATGTGAATACAGGAGGTGGAAATTTTAGAATTGGAGATGGATAATGATGATTGTTTATGGATATTCAAAGCTCAAAAAATATAATTGCAGGCTCTTCGGTAAACACAGTCGGTGGTAATGTTCACCTGGGTGATAATTTCTATAAAAGTGTTGAATATCAAGAGCTGGAAAAAGGAATCAAACGCCTTAAAAAATTAGAGGAATTGACAGATGATCCTATTGAAAGGCTAACATTTGGTAAAGAGCTAAATGAAGAGACCGAAAAACTGGAGGCCTTCAAAAGAGAAGTAATCAGTCTGGCAGAAACCTTTTCAAAGATTAACATCGACACGGAAAGACTCAAAATCGCCAGGCAGCATTTTGATGAGGGGAAATATAAAGAAGCCAGGGCTGTACTGGATGCGGAGAAAATGGGGGAAGAGTTGGATGCTTTGCTGGAGAAAAAGGAGCGATTGAAAAAGCAAACGGAATCGGTGAAATCCTCTCTCTCGGATAAGGCGAATGAGTTTTTGATTTTGGCGAAACTTACGGCGGTGGATTATGAGAATGAGGATTGGTATGAATCATCTATCAACTATTTTGAGCGGTCTTTGGAGGCGGAGAGGAGTCATACGAATTTGTTTGCTTATGCTTTTTTCCTTCAAAGTCATGGGCGAAGATTAACGGCAATTCCCTATTATGAGGAAGCGTTAACTATCTATCAAAATCTGGCAAAGAGTAATCCAAAAACTTATCTGCCCCATTTGGCGATTACACTGAATAATTTGGGAATACTACAGTTATCGACTAATTCTTATGGTAAGGCTATGATTTCCTTTAAAAAAGCCTTAAAAATTCGAAGAGAACTCGCTAAGGAAGATCCCCATGCCTATTTACCTGATTTAGCGACCACGCTTAATAATTTAGGTATTTTACAAAAAAACATCAATGCTTATGGCCCAGCAGAGAGTTCTTTGAGAGAATCCTTAAAAATTCGAAGAAAGCTCGCAAAAACCAACCCTCAGACTTATTTACCAAGTGTTGCAAATACACTAAATAGCTTAGGGGTATTACAAGACCATATCAATGCTCATGAACTTGCTGAAACTTCTTTTAAGGAAGCCTTATCAATTTGTAAAGAATTGGCCAAATTAAATCCCCAAACCTATCTGCCACATGTAGCGAAAATGCTAAATCAGTTAGGAATAATACAATTATATATCATTTCATATGGCCCGGCTGAGGCTTCTTTTCAAGAGGCCTTATCAATATGTAGACCACTAAAAATTGTCAATCCTCAGAAAGATTTACCTTTTACGGCTATGACTCTAAATAATTTGGCCAAATTGTATCAAGTTGTCAAACCAAATAAAAAGAAATCAATAACATATGTCCAAGAAGCAATCTCGATTTTACTACCTTTTTCTAACCTACCTTATGTTCAAGATTATTTACATGAATCTCGCAAAATCCTCAAAGACTGGGGCCTAGACCCCGAAACCTATATCCCTACCGAAAATCCCAATCCCTAACCCTATGTCCATCCACCAATCCAAAAATATCAACTCCGGCCCCATCCAAACCACCAGCAGCAACATTTATTTTACAAAGCAGCCCCCCGCCAAAAAGCGATTTTCCCAGGATTGGTATTAACCTTCGTTTTCCCCTCCTCCAACACAACCCCTGCATGCGTCTGCATATCCACCAGATGATATTCCTTTTTCAGCATCTCAAAGACCCTTCCCATCACCATCAATTTTTTCTGACTTTCCACGTTCATGGCGGGGAAAAAGGACAAAGCGGTTGTATCATCTTTGCCAATGAAATCCAGCGGATGCAACAAAATTGAGGGGGAAGTGCGGCTAATCCGACACATCATCAAGACAAATCGGAAATAGGCCATCGCCAATGGTACACTGTAAGTAGCCAGATAGAGGATATAACTGGTGTGAATCGGTACTTTAAACAGGGGCATAGTGGTTACCGGAATTTCCAGTAATTGCTGCTCATTAAATTGCCAATGATAGGGTTTATTTGGTCTGAAGCCGTCTTTCCAACTGCCAAATAATCCTGCTCTTTGCTTTCGCTCTTCTTTGCTTAAATTGCTGGTAGCCAGGAAATAGGCTCTGGCGAGTGGATTGAGGATATTGGGGAAAGTGGATGCATCGTACAGGTAATCTTTGCGGGTAAGCACCCGCAGTACATTCTCCGAAAAACTAAACCCTGGGCCCCGAAATCCTCTGGGTTTGACTCCCGTTGCGAGTTCTATAAATTCTTCTGCCCGGGTGATTTCATGATCAATTTCTTCTTCTGAATAAAGGTGTAACCAGGGATCGTGATGAAAAGTGTGATTGCCGATTTCATGACCGCGATGCGCAATTTCACCTAATACTTCCCGGTTGGATTCAAAGGCAGCATCCTGCGCTACGATGAAAAAAGAAATGGTGGTTTCTTGATTATCCAAAAAATCCAAAATACGCGGAACCGCATAGGAGAGATAAGAGGGATACTGGTCCCAATTGGGATCTCCATGGGTTTTCATATAGGTCCATTGGTCGTCAAGGTCAAGAGAAAGGCTGGCAATTTTAGGGGAATATAACATGTGAAAGACTGTGGCCTGAGTCTATGGAAAATTTCTCATTTGTGTTTAAGCAAATGTTTTTCCGATGTTATGGGAGGGTTAAGGGTTCAAAGATTGTGAATTTAAATGGGTAATTGCCGCTTCCCGGGTTTTATGGGTGAATAAAGAGGTTTAATGGTAAGAAATGTTTGATTAATGGGAGGGTGAGAAAGACTTAGACCTGGCAGGTTTTCGAAAACCTGCCAGGTCTAAAGAAAGTTCAAAAAAAGGCTGCCTAATCAAAAACCAGCTTATCTGCTCCCAAATTCATCTCAGGTTTTCCAAAGAGGAAAAAACATTTGCTAAAATCCAGCGCCTCTGCTACCGTCGATTTAAAAAACTTGGTTTGTCCCATAAACTTGCACCCCCGAAAATTTGTCCGCTGATTTTGTGTACTGACAAAGTCAAAATTCTGACTGAAAGTGGAATTGCTGAGATCTGCTCTTTCCCAAAATTCGGTGTAATTAAACAGGGCATTTCCTCTGCAATCGATAAGCGATAAATCGGCGTATTTGTAAAATTTGCTGGCGCTTAACTGGAGTTCTGAGTGAAAAGTACTGCTTTGAAAACTGGCGTTGGCAAAGTACTCGGTATTCATGAAATTGGCTTTTTGCAGGAAATAGCTATTCTGAAAACGGTGCTCTTTTTCAAATTTGGCCCAGTTGAAAAAGGTGTTTTGGTGAAAAGTAGTTTCTTCAAAATTGGCTAAACCCTTGAAGGTCGATTTGGTAAAGTCTGCCCTTCCACTAATGGTGCTTCCCCTGAAATTGACTTCATCTTCAAACACACATTCGATAAAGGAAAGATTTTTACCAAAGGTAACAATCACAACATTACTCCCATCATTGAAAAAAGAATAAACAGGTTTTTTGAAAACGCAATTTTTGAAGGTAAGGCCGGAGTTGATATGAACCTGATAAATTCCCTCGCTGATGAGGTGTTTTTTCAGGAAAGAAGTAAAATCAACGGCGTCTTCAAAGGTTTGATTTTCAATGTAAACATCCTGGTGGGTTTTAATTAAATCGCCCAAACTATTGCCTTTTTGTTTGCTCATATTTTGTGTGGCGCAGGAAGTGTGCAGGATGATAATGGATAGGAGAATGAGGTATTTCATTTTATTGAAGTTCTGTTGAAAAAGTCTGCAAAATCAACACAGAGGCACAGAGGTAAGTAATTGATTCTTAGCTCCTCTGTGGCTCTGTGTTTTTCTTAATTAGTTTCCGTAAGATTTATTATTTCTCTGGATATAAGAATCAATTTTATGATTAATATTTCCATTTTCATATTCTCTTTTGAGGAAGTCCAAAACCTCTTTCTGCGTGTAAGCATTAGGATTCTTTTCAGAAACAACGGTGTTGTACTTGCTCTCTTTCAGAGATTTAAAGCTCAGTTTCTCCAGATTTTTGAATTCAAAATCACCTGTACTCTGAACACCTGAGTTTGTACCGGAAGGACGGTATCCATATCCGTTTTCAAAGTATTTGGGTTCATTGGTAGTGTAGAAAAGGTTGTTTAATTCATCCTGCTCGGCAAAACGGTCATCCACATCTGCAATCATAACCAGGTAATAATACCCTGTAATCTGAGGCATATAATAGGTTCTTGTTTGACTTTCTAATCCCCAAACGGTCTGAGTAAAGCTGCTTCCTGAAGCAATCGGATAGTTAAACACACAATTATAATCCTGTGGGCAGTAGAATGAGTTAGGGTTTGCAGTTGTATTGAAATTATCATAGAATAAAACCCCGTAATCATTTGCGTTATAAGCGTTGAAGTAGATGTAATAAATTGACCAGTCAGCGTTAGGAGAGGCAGCTTCACTTCCGATGTTATAGATATTAAAATCAATGAGCCTTTCAGTTGGATATCCACTAAACTGATATGTTGAATAGTCAGAGAAAATCCATGGAGCTAAATCTACACCATTGGTTTTGGGATCAGGATCATTCGGATCAGGAGGATTGACATTTCCTTCTTCATCTGCTGCGATAAAGAGTGGTTTTTCTCCATTGGAACTGGTACAAAACTCGTTGAGCATATAGTTATAATCTACCCAGATATATCCTTTGTCGCCCCAGAATTCACCCCAGGAATTGATCACTTTAAAAGCACCGTTTGGACCTTTATTATCGTCATATCCGGCAATGACCATGGCGTGGTAAGCATGTTGCCCGACATTATTATAAGAAGTGCTTGAAGAAAGGACATTATCACTGTTCCAGCTCATAAAATTATCCGCCAGTTTTGCACCTAAAATCACAGGAATATTATTGGACAGGTTTTGTTTGATGCTCTGAATGCTTGCATCAATTTTTCTCCAGTATTTGATTTTATTCTGGTTTGCCTCATTGGTCCAGCTGGACTGAAGATTGGCATTTGAACAGTCTCCCAGAGATGTATAAGGAACGGTTTGCATACGGGCTACACCGCGATTTTGCATCACATCCAGTGCGTTTGAGAAATTGGTCCCGTTACAATCCTGCCCTTTTTGATTATCTGGAATAGCGACGAAGAGGTCTTTAGGGCTAAACTGATTGGAGGTAGAGGCCAGATCAGAAGCTGATAATCCTTTGCTCATACCGTTAATTGCCGTTTTGATATTATAGGCAACGGCCCAGGAAACACAGGTTCCGTATTGTCCCTGATCACCAATGGGAGGAAATTTGGAAACCAAATCAACGGAGGTGGGTAGGGTAGTGCTGCCAAAGCCAAAGTTGGTAGAAGTAGGAATATCACTTAGATCGTCTTCTCCATCCCAACCCAGGAAGTATTGGGTCTCTGTTGGGTCTGGTTTCGGGTCAATGGGGTCAATAGGAGGATCTTGTTTACAACCAGAGATGAGAAGGCCAACGAAAAGGGAAAAGGATAGGAAAGAAATTACTTTGTTCATTTGAAATAAGGTTATAGTTAATTTTTTGAAATAAAATTCCTGTTAGCATAGTCGCAGATAGTTTCTTCTGGAAACCTGTCTGTACCAGGCTTTTGAAAATCATATTTGGAAAATCAGGTTGTTTACTGTTTATATGGCAGGAGAAAAAAAGGTTAACAACTTTTGGGTGAGAAAGGTGAAAATTTGTTTGGAGTAAGAGGTTTTCTGAAGATTTTTTATGAAAACACAGAGGCACCGAGACACGGAGAAAATAGGAAAATATAAGCAATTCTCAGTGCCTCGGTGTCTCAGTGTTGAATCTTCACAGGCTACTACCAACCAATCCCTTCAACAAATCCTCCAATTCCGCAACATCAGAAAAAGCCAGAATTTTATCCCCTCTCCGCCCATCCAGCCTCCTCCCAGCCAATTCATCAGCCCAGCCCTCAATGCCCTGATAGGCAATAACAGGTTTGTTATACACCCAGGCAAAAGCCAGCTCTGAGAGCGTACCAGCACCGCCGCCAATGGCGATGACAATATCTGCGGCCAGAACCGTCATTGAATTTCGCGCATGGCCTATTCCAGTTGGAATGGTAATCGTATTATAGGCATTTCCGTCCCTATGACTTCCAGAAGGCAAAATCCCTACACAAATACCGCCTTTATCCTGGACGCCTTTAGCAACTGCTTCCATAACCCCTCCTCGCCCTCCTGTGATGGCGATAAAAC
>JAGQVA010001438.1 GCA_020438265.1 Bacteroidota bacterium | reverse complement strand
TATAACTCTAAAGATGAACCCGTCAATATTGGTGGTTTATTCTTAAGTGATGATTCTAATAATCCAACGCTTTGGCAAATCCCGGATTCACTTCCCGGAGAGACAACCATTCCTCCCAAAAGTTTTATTACGCTTTGGGCTGATGGTCAAACCAGCCAGGGTGTACTCCATTTTCCTGCCATTCTGAATGCAGGAGGTGGTGATATTTTTCTTTCAGAAGCAATAGGCCCAGACATAGAGACTACTGATTCTGTCAGTTATCCAGGTCTCGGTAGTGATGTTTCCTATGGAAGATATCCTGATGGATCATCTCAGTTTAAGTCATTTAGCCCTCCTACAAACGGAAGCGCAAACATTCTCCCATTCATCACTGGTGTTTACATTAATGAGTTTCTGGCTGGGAATAGTATTACCAATACTGACGAAGCGGGTGAATACGATGACTGGATTGAGTTGTATAATGCAGGTTCTTCTCCCGTAGATGTCGGAGGATTATTTATCACTGATAACCTGGCCGATGCGAATCCTTATCAGATTCCTACCACGGATCCTTTACTGACAACTATTCCACCGAATGGATTCCTCTTACTTTGGGCTGACCGGCAGATGAGCCAGGGAGTTCTTCACGTGGATATCAAACTGAGTGGTGGCGGTGAGCAAATTGGTCTGATTCAGATCAATGGCGATAGCACTCTTTTCATTGATTCTTTGACTTTCGGTCCTCAGGTTGATGATATTTCAAGAGGAAGAAATGGTGATGGGGCTCCTGATTTTGTTTCATTTACCACACCAACGCCAAACGCTACTAATGAAACTGTTACCCAGACTGTTCCTTTTGTCAATAATATTTTCATCAATGAATTTATGGCCAGCAATACAGTTACCATTGCTGACCCTGCGGGTAGTTATGATGACTGGATTGAATTGTATAATGCTGGTTCTGACCCTGTGGATGTAGGGGGATTATACATTACTGATGACCTGACTGATCCCACGGCTTACAGGATTCCAGCCACAGATCCATCACTGACTACCATTCCACCAAATGGATTCCTGCTACTTTGGGCTGATAGCGAAATGGCTCAGGGCGTCCTGCACGTGGATATTAAATTAAGTGCTGGTGGCGAACAAATTGGCTTGGTTCAACTCAATGGCGATAGTATTCATTTTATTGATTCATTGACCTTTGGACCACAGATGGATGATACTTCCAGCGGGAGAACGGTAGATGGAGGACCGTTATTTACGACATTCCCGGTACCGACTCCAAATGCGACAAACGTCCAGAGCGGTATTCACGTCGTTTCCTACACACTCATAGATGCGAATAGTGATGTAGATCTATTTACCATCACTAATAATATGAATATTAATTTCAGCATGATTGATGGCATGGGACTTAATATTCGGGCGAATACCTATCCGGAAGTCGTAGGAAG
>JAGQVA010001437.1 GCA_020438265.1 Bacteroidota bacterium | reverse complement strand
CGATGTAGATGGAAATCAGACACAGGATGTTGTCATCACAGGAGAAGCCGCTTCCGGCAGTATTGCCAGGCTTTACCTCAATGACGGCATGGGAAATTTCACCGAACAAACCGGGACACCTTTTGAGGGTATATCTAATAGTTCCATCGCTTTTGCTGATGCAGATGGGAATCAAGCTATTGATCTCCTTTTGACAGGAAATACAGGATTAGAGTTTATCACAAAACTTTACCTCAACGATGGTTCGGGTAGCTTTTACGAACATACTGAAATACCCTTTAAAGAGATTACTAATGGTACTGTCACCTTTGCTGATGCAGATGGAGATAATACACAGGATGTGCTGATTACAGGTCAGGATAGTTTATCTAACAAGGTTGTCAAACTTTATCTTAACGATGGCGGCATGTTTACTTCTAATGATAGAGAAGTAATCGAAGCAGCAGCTTCTTTTACGCTTTATCCAAACCCGGTCGTTGCAGGAGAAGTCTCGCTTGATTTGTCTTCATTAACTCAAAGTCCCACCATGGTACGAATTCTGGATCTTCATGGCCGCATCGTAGTCTTGCAACAAATTTCGGAAAAGACAGATCGGCAAACCATTCGTTTGGATATTTCTTATCTGCAACCAGGCTATTATATTGTTCAAGTTGGTGATGGTGAAAAGATCGTATCCAGGAAACTGTTGATCAGATAATGTAATCAGGAAATAAGTGGAAGAGAAGTTTCCAAATCGGCATAACCGATACACTTATTTAAAAAAATAAATTTTTCATTAAGTTCGTTCGCAACAAGTTTAAAATCAATCAACAAATTCTATCCTGATGAAATCAATCACCTTATATTGTATGATCCTCTGCTTAGGATTATTAGGTTCTTACAAATCTTATTCGCAAGAATACAAAAGAGAAGTGATCGAACTCTGGAAAGCAGGTAGGGTTCCCTTTAATAAGGAGAATATTGAATTAGAAGAAAAAATCGACGCTGAAAATAAAAGGTTCACACAAATTTCAAATCCGGTCATTTTTCTCTTCCGCAATGAGGAAAATAAAAAACCTGGTCCGGCACTTTTATTTTGTCCCGGAGGTGGCTATGAAAGAGTTACGATAGGTCAGGATCGGGGAGAATCGTATGCCAAATTATTTTTCTCTATGGGATTTAATGTAGTGGCAGTCCTTAAATACAGATTGCCCGATAGCCGTATTGTGAGTGAACCAGACAAAGCTCCTCTGTGTGACGCACAAAAAGCATTATCCATCTTGCACAAAAATGCAGCGAAGTGGAAGATTGACAGGAAGAAAATCGGAGTAATGGGCGGTTCTGCCGGAGGCCATGTGGCTGCTAGTCTGGCCAATCTTTCAAAAGATATTTATGCACCGGGCGTAAAATCCAAACAATTATCACAAGCTTTTTCCATTTTGCTCTTTCCTGTCATATCCTT
>JAGQVA010001436.1 GCA_020438265.1 Bacteroidota bacterium | reverse complement strand
CAGCACAAAGGGACGATTGATATTCAGAGCGAGCAGGGACAAGGGACGGAGATTGTGATTCGGTTGCCTTTGGGGGAGAAATGAACTAAGAATGTATCAGCGAAAATTGAAACAAAAAGAATCCCAATAATTACGTAAATTGAGCCTGAGAGAATTAAATTGATCTTTTATGAATTTAATTGAAAGAATAACTTTGAATCCAGCAGTCTGTAAAGGAAAGCCAACTATCAGAAACATGCGATTTACCGTTGCTCAAATGCTTGAGTTGTTGGCAGGAGGAATGTCTGAGGCTGAAATATTGGAAGATTATCCTTATGTTGAAAAAGAAGATATTCAGGCATGTCTAATTTATGCAGCACAAATTGTGAATGCAAGAAGTGTGCCCCCCTCAAACGCTGCGTAAATGTTCAGGTTTATTGTTGATACTCAACTCCCCCCTAAACTGGTTTAATATTTACTTGAAGAAGGATTTGATGCAAAACATACGATTGATTATCCCAAAGGTCCTCTACTACAAGATGATGAAATCATTAATATTGCAATTGATGAGGATAGAATCATTTTGACTAAGGATCAAGATTTTTTAGATCATTATATGCTAAAGGGAAGCCCTCCAAAAGTTATTATGCTCCAATTCGGCAATATCAGTAATACAGATCTCCTAAAATATTTCCAGGCAAATCAAATGACCCTTAACAATCTTCTAACAGGTGGAGCAGAATTGATATTATTTTCCAGATCCAGGATCATTGAATATAAAAAAGGCCAATAACCCACGGTATGCTCCCAGACCTTCAGCCAAAGGCCAATTCCTCATATCTCCCTATACACCCATTTCCTCTCTGAATAAAACGTACCAAAAGGAATCAGGGAAGCAATAAAAATCAAGGCAAACTTTTTCATACTCCAATTCAATTTCACCATTAATATGAGTGCTAAAAGAACATAAGCAATAAACAGGATGCCATGAGCCATTCCTACAGGGAAAAGAAAATTTCCATAAAGTTCAATATCGATATTCTTGATTACCAGCATATTGAAAAATAAAAGCAAGTAAGAAATCCCTTCCAGATATCCTATAATAATAAAGGTTTTAAGCATATCTAATTATATCATTATTTTTCCTATTCCAATCAATCGCTACTCTCCTTTCATCCAAATCTTCTGAATAATTCCATCATTCCGGACAACCTGCACAAAATATGCCCCCGCCGGCAAATGCTGTAAATCAATCGTTTTATCCATCTCATAAAGCGGTTCTAAAACCTCCCAATACACCTTCCGCCCCTGCATATCGACAATCCGTAGAATAGCTCCTTCTACCTCTGTCTTCCTAAACCTGACATTCAATATTCCAGATGAAGGATTAGGAAAAACATTCAGAGAGACTTCCTCAATCGCCTTTTCTTCAACCCCCACCGTCGCCACCGCCTGATCAATCTTCAC
>JAGQVA010001435.1 GCA_020438265.1 Bacteroidota bacterium | reverse complement strand
CTCTATGGCAATTACCAGAGAGGAAAAGTTACTTCTACCCGTATTGGACCAGCCAAAACCTGGGATGAATTATCCTGGAAATGGTATTCTCAGGATCAGGTGGTAGAAGAAGATGTGTTGGTGTCGGTATATGGAGTAAACTTTCAGGGTAAGGACTCATTGATCTATGAAAATGTAGCTAAAGGAGATTATGATCTTTCTATGCTGGACGCTTCCCGATATCCTTATCTGGAACTGGTAGCCTCTATGCGGGATACGATCAGAGGTACGGCTCCTCAGCTGGATAACTGGCATGTGTATTTTACCCCTCCACCGGATGCGGTAGTTGACCCGATTACCAGCTTTGAATTCCGTAAAGACACGGTCTGGGAAGGACAGGATGTGTTTATTCACATGGGAGCCCGCAATATTTCAGATAAAGATATGGATAGCCTGAAGGTGAAATTTTTCGTGGAAAGAACTGATCGTTCCCGCCTTTTACTGGATAGCCTTCGTGTTGCTGCTCCTCTTCCAGAGGGACCCACTGTCGAATTTGAATATGGATTTAATACGCTTGGGAAGAACCTTGAAGGGAAAATTAACCTGATCGTTGAAATTAATCCTGACTTTGATCAGCCTGAGCTTCATCTCTTTAACAATATTTACACGCAGCCTTTTACTGTTCTGGTTGACCGTGTGAACCCGATTCTGGATGTTACTTTCGACGGGAAACATATCATTGACGGAGACATTGTATCCCCCAATCCGGAGATTATTATCGAACTCAATGACGATAATGAGTTTTTAGCTTTGACGGATTCGAGCGCAATAGAATTGAGATTTAAGAGAGGAACGTCTTCACAGAGCGGTCCCCGAATTTTTGTAGGAGAAGATCCCAATACAGAGTTTGTACCCGGAACTCTTCCCGAAAACAAAGCCAAAGTGTATTTTTATCCAGGCAGGGATTCCATGCTCACAGATGGAGAATATACTTTGAGAGTTCAGGGACAAGATCCCGGAGGAAATATTGCCGGAGCAAATGACAGCTATTACGAAATCAGTTTTAGAGTTGAAAGCAAAAGCACGGTTACCCATGTGTTGAATTATCCCAATCCATTTTCTACCAGTACCAAATTTGTGTACACATTGACAGGTTTGGAGATGCCGGATGTTTTTCAGATACATATTTTTACCATTTCCGGAAAACTGGTTAAAGTGATTGACCTTCTGGCGTTGGGAGAGGTGAATTTTGGAAGGAATATCACCAATTATTCCTGGGATGGAACAGACGAATATGGCGACCGCCTTGCCAATGGCGTTTATCTCTATAAAGTCGTTTCACGTATGCCTACCCAGACATTGGAGCTCAATGATACGGGTACTTCGGATTACTTCCGAAATGGATATGGAAAGATGGTGATTATGAGATAAGGTAATTTTTAAATATAAATGCAGAAGGGACGCAAAAT
>JAGQVA010001434.1 GCA_020438265.1 Bacteroidota bacterium | reverse complement strand
TAGGTATGGCTTGTGGTTCTTTGGGAATTAATGTCGCGCACGAATTAGGCCATCGTTCCAATAAATATGAACAATGGATGGCGAAAGCCCTGTTGCTCACCTCAATGTATATGCACTTTTTCATTGAGCATAATCGAGGTCATCACAAATATGTGGCAACGCCTTTGGATCCGGCGACGGCCAGAAAAGGGGAAAGTCTTTATCATTTTTGGGTAAGATCAATTAAAGGCGGTTTTATATCAGCCTGGAATTTGGAGAGAAAACGGTTGGAAAAGCATAATCTTCCAGCTCATTCTCTGAATAATGAAATGTGGCAATTTATGCTCATTCAAGGGGCTTTTTTGCTGGCCATCGGGCTTGGATTTGGCCTCATCCCGCTTATCGCTTTTGTTTTTGCAGCACTGGTGGGAATTCTTGAACTGGAAACGGTCAACTATCTCGAACATTATGGACTTTTGCGAAAAGAAGTCAGAGAAGGGGTCTACGAGCGGGTTCAGCCGCATCATTCATGGAACACCAATCGACCTTTGGGAAGAATTTTACTTTATGAACTAACCCGTCATTCTGACCATCATTATCTGGCCAGCAGGAAATATCAGGTTTTACGTCATTTTAATGAAAGCCCTCAATTGCCGCAGGGATATCCGGGAATGATGGTTCTGGCACTTTTCCTCCATTATGGTTCAGGATTATGAACCGGTTATTAAAAAGTGAGGCTACCTGCCAACAGGCAGATAACCTCCGCTAATTTTCTCCCAACCAAGCAAATGGGAGTATGTACCACTACTCAACTACTATTGAGTGGCACATTAAACAAAAAGCAACAAAATCGTCAGAACAATACCACCCAGGGTGAAGTAAAGTCCCTTTTTAAAAATCTCCGTTTTGGGTCTGAACATCCAAAAAGTCGAAACCACAAAATACAGGAGAGAAATCCCAAAAAATATATTTAACCAGTATAAGGGAGAATCCGTTGTTGCCTTGTGAAATTTGGTCATTTTCTCGAGGAGAAACGGCAGACTTTTTACTGTAACCTGTGATTCGCCGGTTGATTGATTGTAAAATCCTCCGGCAAAATAGATCATGTTCCCTTCCTGCTTTTCAACCTGAAATCCCCGAATCCGAAGTTCTCGTCCCAATTCTTCTCCCGAAAGATTGGCTGCAATGGTTCTTTCCATCTGCCTTTCCTTCTTCAGAAAATCAGTATTTCTAAATACCATTACCATTCCACTGATCGCATACATGGCCATAATTCCAACTAAAAAGAATCCGAGGTAACGGTGGATCACTCTCATTAAGAGTCCTGTCTTCATTTTGTAACTTAAATTATTGGTTAGTGTTAAATGTCGTTAAGTGGAAAGACATATTTAATTTTAAGTAAAAACAAGAAACAAGAATCTAAGAAGTATAAAGAAAAAGCGCTGTAAATCAATGGATTAACTTTTGACTTT